>DASZKM010000212.1:0-2605 GCA_035947055.1 Actinomycetota bacterium | reverse complement strand
CAGGAGCACAGCTCGAGCTGGATCCGATGCTCCTTCGTCGCGGTGAGGTCCAGCCCGGCGCTCTTCATGGCGTCGTACACGTTGACGAAGGCCACGTCCACCCGGCGCAGGTTCCCGTCGGTCTTCAGCGGAGCACGAACGGCTCCCGGGTCGAAGTTGTCGAAGATCACCTCGCCGTCGATGGAAAGCTTGATCGTCATGGGCCAGGACCCGCCGTTCTCGTAGATCGGCGAGCGGACGTACGCGCGGAACGCCAGCGTGTCGAGGGTTCCTGTGAAGGGACCGGAGAACATGGCCCGGCCGATGGGGTCCTGGGCGAAGAGGTCGTACGCGGCGATGGTGAGCCAAGCCGCGCCACCGGAGGCCAGCGAACCGGTCGGCTTCGTGGTGTCCCAGGACGGGATCGTGTCCTGACCGACTCCGGCCAGGTTTCCCAGACGGGTACCGGCCTTGTGCACCCACACGTCCTGCCGGCAGACGAACACGTCGTCGGTGGTGACGTCGGGGGTACTCATCCCCCGGATCTGGCGGCAGCTCGCCTCCTGGGCGAACGCGGGGACGCCCACCACCAGGGTCAACAGCGCAGCAAGCATTGTGCGTCTGAACATCGGTCCCTCCCGGTGGCGCCGAAGAGCGGCGCCGGTCAGGAGACGATTTCGCCCATCCCCTCACGGATGCCTTTGTGCAGGTGCACAATCCGTAGCGCGGTGGCTACTCCTGAGGCTCCAAGACCCACGAGGTGAACGTCCAGGCATCCCACAGGTCGCCGAGGAGCGAGCGGACGCCGCCGGGCCCGGCCTCCAGATCCACGTGGCGGAAGGTGCGCACGGTGACGAGCCGGGCGGTGGGCATCGCCCGGGCCAGCCGGATCGCTTCGCCGTAGGGCACGGCCGGATCATCGGAGGAGTGCATGGCCACAACGGGGACCCGGATGTCACCGGCCACCGACGACGGCGAGAACCCGGTCAGGAACTCCCGGGTCCGGTCGGGCAGTCGCTCGGCGAGCTCGAACGTGGCGGCGGGATCGCGGTTCGTCAGCAGGTCGTGCAAGCCTCGCGCCTCCGGCGGCAGCGACGCCGCCTCCGCCCGCCCTTCCAGGACCGCTCGCAGCGGAGGACGAGCATCCTCGGGGATCAGCGAGATCGCCGCCTCCTGGAGGAGGGCCCCGGCCAGTGGATGTCCCTCCCACGGCACCCGGGTTCCTCCGACCAGGGAGACGCCGGTGGTCACGGCCTGGATCACCCCGACCAGGTCGAAGTACGCGCCAAACACCGCCACGCGTTGGAGGTGTCCGGCCACGCGAGGGTCGGCCGCGGCGACCAGGGCGAACGAGCCTCCGTAGGAGATGCCCAGCACCACGACGGGTCCGGTCCCGGATGGATGCTCGGACAGCGCCACGATGGCCCGGACGATGCGGTCGAAGTCCTGCGGATCGAACCGCCGGCTGGCGAGGGTGAGGTCGGGAACGAACACGAGCCGCTCGGCACGGGCCAGCGATCGGGCCAGCCGTACGGCCCGGGGGTCGTCCTTGCCCCGGGTGGCCGCACCGGGCAACAGGAGGACCGGCGGCGCGGGATGGTCCGGCACGTACAGGTGGCCGGTGACGCCATCGAGGGTCGCGTCCTTCCGTTCCACGGAAGGTGCCAGCGGTCGGGGAAACGAGCCCCCTACCGCCTCGACCAGCACCGCGATGGCCTTCCCCCGTGCCTGAACCGACGGAAGCAGGGCTGACACGGTCAGGGCCAGCGCGGGGATGACGAAGAACCAGTGTCGCGACCTGGCGGCCACATCGGCGCGAGGCTACCGCACCGACGTCCGCGGCCTAGTGGTAGGTGTGCTCCTCGCCGGGGAATGCCCCGGACTCCACCTCGGAGGCGAACGCGGCCGCGGCCCGGGCGATCTCCTCGCGAACCTTCGCGTAGGCCTTGGCCAGCTTCGGCGGATCCTCGGTGAGCCCCAGGAGGTCGTTCACCACCAGGACCTGGCCGTCGCAGTGCGGGCCGGCGCCGATGCCGATCGTGGGGACCGCGACGGATTCCGTCACCCGCCTGGCGACGTCGGCAGGAACCGCCTCGAGGACCAGCGAGAAGATCCCCCGCTTCTCCAGGGCATGAGCGTCGGCAAGGAGCCGGTCGGCGGCCTCCTCGGTCCGGGCCTGAACACGGTACCCACCCACGGCGTGCACGGACTGCGGGGTGAGCCCCAGGTGGCCCATGACGGGGATACCCCGGGCCACCAGCGCCTCGGTGAGATCGAGCTCGGGGCCCTCGAGCTTCACCGCCTGCATGCCCGCTTCCTTGAGGAACCGTCCGGCGTTCCGAACGCCATCGGCCACCGACGTCTGGTACGACAGGAACGGCATGTCCCCCACCAGCAGCGCGTCGCGAGCGCCGCGAGACACCGCCCGGGCGTGGTGGAGCATCTCGTCCATGGTCACCGGCAGCGTGTTCTCGTAGCCCAGGACGTTGTTGGCCACCGAGTCACCGACCAGGAGCACCGGGATGCCGGCCTGGTCCAGGATCTGAGCGGTTGGAAAATCGTAGGCCGTCAACATGGCGAAGCGACGGCCCTCCCGCTTCCACGCTGCGAGGTCGTTGACGGTGGT
>DASZKM010000211.1:0-8588 GCA_035947055.1 Actinomycetota bacterium | reverse complement strand
CCGAGTTAGGGCACCCTAACTAGAAGTGATGCATCCGGCGTGACGCGGTAGATTCGATTGTGCGCCGAACGCGCGCTGCCCACGAAAGGGGAATCGCATGCCGTCGGAACGCTTTGTCGCCGCGCTGAACGAGCAGATCGGCCGCGAGTTCGCGGCGGCCCACCAGTACGTCGCAGTCGGCGCCTGGTACGAGGGCCAGACCTTCCCGCAGCTCGCGAAGTTCTTCTACAGGCAGGCCGACGAGGAGCGCGGCCACGCGATGAAGATGGTCAACTACCTGCTCGAGTCCGGCGTGCAGCCCGACATCGGCGAGATCGCGGCGCCGCAGCAGAGCTTCGACGACCACGTCGGTCGGCCGGACCTGTACATCGACCCGAGCTACCTGAACTACCCCGAGGGGTACCTGTGCTACTCGCACTGGGTGGCGCAGTTCGGCGTGCGGTCCATCTCCCAGTCGTTCGAGGAGCGGCCGGCCACGCCCGCGACGCCGCCTCCCGCGCTGGCCCCCCCGGCCTAGGCCAGCTCCTCCACTCGGGCCCGCTGATCTGCGTCGAGCCGCGGGCCTGAACCGGCTCGAACGTTGTCCGCCGCGTGTTCCGGCCTCGATGTGGCCGGGATGGCCACGGTGATCCGGGGGTCGGACAGGCACCACTTCAGGAGGGCCTCCGCCCACGTCTCGACCCCGAGGCCCGACACATCGGGGGACCGCCGCATCAGGGACCCCGAGCCGAGCGGGCGCATGGCGATCACCCCGAGCCCCAGCTCCTCCGCCAAGGGCAGGATGCGGTCCTCCACCTCGCGCTCCCGCGGGTTGTATGGGATCTGGATGCACTCGATGCGGCCCGTTCGCATCACCGCCTCCAGATCCCCGAATGCCGACGGGCTGTAGTGCGTCGCTCCCAGCCACCGGATCCGTCCTGCATCACGCTCCCGCTGCATCCAGTCCAGATGCTCCTGCCACGCCACCAGGTTGTGGACCTGCTCCACGTCCACCAGACCGTAGAGCTGGAGCTGGCGTCCGAACTGCTCCCGTCCTTCGTCGACCGATGACGTCCAGATCTTCGTGGCGACCAGGGCATCCGATCGGCGGTCAGCAAGCGCCTCGGCCAGCACCTGCTCCGACCGGCCGTACATCGGCGAGGAGTCGACCAGGCGAGCGCCACCATCGAACATCGTGTCGACCACCCGCCCAGCGTTGGGGATCCCCCGCTTCCCCACGTCGAACACCGACCAGGTGCCCAGTCCCACGACGGGCACCTCCGGTCCGCTCCGCCCCAGCTTCCGGCGCTCCATGGCCTCCCGATCTCGCGACGTTGAGCGTGCGCTACAGTCGAGCTCCATGCCATCTTCCCCCGATCTCATCTGGCAGCCGTCGCTCTTCGGGGTGGCCGAGACCGTGGAGATCGATGATTCGTTCTCGGGCCTGCAACGCGTGGAGCTCGACGCGGAGTCGTGGGTGGATCACTCCCCGGGATGGATCTCGGGAGCGGACAGGCTGTTCGAGGAGATCCTGGCGGGACGCAAGTGGGAGCAGCGGTCGCGGCGGATGTACGACCAGACGGTGCGCGAGCCCCGGCTCACCGCGCCGTGGAACCTGAAGTCCGGGCAGCCGCTGGAGCCTCCGGTCCTGGAGACCATCCGACTGGCGCTCTCGGAACACTACGGCCGGGAGTTCGACTCCGCCGGATTCAACCTGTATCGCGACGGGCGGGACAGCGTGGCGTGGCATGCCGACCACATCAAGGAGGAGATCGAGGACCCCATCGTGGCCCTGGTATCAGTCGGTGAGCCTCGCAAGTTCCTCCTCCGGCCGAAGGGCGGTGGCGCGTCGCGGGCGTTCATGCTCGGCCGCGGCGATCTGCTGGTCACCGGCGGGAAGACACAGCGGACGTGGGAACACAGCGTCCCGAAGGTGGCCCAAGCCGGGCCGCGGATCAGCATCGCGTACCGCCACGACCTGGACGTGACGGCGTATCGGCAGAAGAAGACCGAGCCGCCGTCGCCGGCCGAGGGTGGCTAGGCCGCTTCTCGCAGCGGAACGTCGTCGTACAGCGTGAAGCTCTGGACCTGCGGCAGGAGGTACTCCGACTTCCCCGGCCCGGTGTGCACGGTGATCTGGGGGTGCGACCCGAACGACGCGTGGTGGCGGCTGTACGTGCTGACCTCCAGCACCAGCTTCTGACCGGCCGGGACCCAGTGCGCCATCGTGAAGCACTGAAGCGGGAGCGGCATCTCCTCGAGGGGAACGACCGGCGCGATGGCGGTCACGCCGTACCGAAGCATCGGCTGGATCGCGCAGAAGTTCATCGGCTCGCGGTCGCCGGAGGCGTCTTCGCGGAACAGCTGGGTCACGATGTGCGCCACCTGGCTTCCGGCCACTGACGCATTCAGCTGGAAGCGGGGCAGTCCCAGGAACAGCGTGTCCTGAGCGACGGGCGCTGAGGTGAACGTCACCCTCCCGGACTGCTGGGTCAGCACGGCGTTGGCCGTAGCCGAGAAGGACGCCGTCCCGTTCTGGACCGGCGGCGCAAAGTCGAGTGAGCCGTCGGTGGCGTCGGGGTAGAGCGCCAGCCGGACGTCGGGCCGCCGCCTGGCGTCGGCCGTGTACACCTTCCCGTCGAGCTGCTCGGGGTCCCGGACCTGGCCGATGTCCACCGACTCGACGCCGTTGAGGAAGGCCTCCACCGGGGGCCCGGTGTCCACATCCAGCTGCTTGAGGTGCTTGTCGAACCAGGCCAGCAGGGCCCACTTCCACTGATCGAACCGGCAGGTCGGGTGGGAGACCCGGCGATTCCTGGTGTCGCCGCACCGCCCGTTGGTCGAGCCGTGGTCCCACTGTCCGATCCACACCTTGTCGCCGGGCCGCAGGTACCGGCGGCCGAAGAACCACTCGGCGCCGGGGATCCGGGCCGCGTTGTCGTTCACGCCGTGCACCATGAACACCGGGATGTCGGCGTCAGCGGCGCCATCCCGGTGGTCGCGCTGGGCATGCCACAGCTCGTACTGACCGGTGACCTGGCCGCTGCCCGCCGTGAGCGATGAGTTCTGCCAGCCGCATCCGAACTGCGGGTTGGGCCCGTTGGCGAAGTTGTCGCCGGTGGCCCCCCCGGATACCGGATCGGTGAACCCGGGTGGGAGATCGCGGTCCATGGCCAGGCCCTCGTAGGCGAACATCGGACCGGCCCACTGCAGGTTGTAGGGGACGCCCTTCTGGTACTGGTGGTCGTACATCGATGCGAGGCCCGCACTGGGGACGATGGTCACCAGCCCCCGGGGTCGCTGGGCGGCCGCCACGCTGGGCGTCGATCCGACGTACGAGTGCCCGGTCATCCCCACGCGGCCGTTGGACCACGGCCGGTCGGCGAGCCACTCGATGACGATCTTCATGTCCCGGGCGTCCTTCGGCCCGAGGTGGTCGAGGCATCCCGTTGACCGGCCGGTTCCCCGCAGGTCCATCATGGCCACGGCGTACCCCCTCGGCGCGAAGAAGCCGGTCAGCCCGATCTGAGTGTTCCCCTCGCGCGGGTCGGGGAAGATCCGGGTGCCGGTCCGCTGGTGGAGCGTGCCGTGGTACGGGCTGGCCTCCAGGATCACCGGCCACGGGCCGTCGCCGTGCACGGCCGGATCGGGTCGCACGATCTCCAGATAGATCTTCTCCCCGTCGAACGTGGTCAGCCGCTCCACTTCGCGGACGGTCGTGGGATAGATCGGCTTTGAGTAAGTGGAGGACAGCGCGATGTAGTCGGCGGGCGGTTCGCTGGGCTCGGTCGTCTGGGCGGTGACCGGCGACGTGGCCGTGGCCAGCGTCAGCACGCCGACCAAGGTGAACGGAAGAAGGCGCAGGGCGCGGGGCATGGGGATCCTCCTTGGGGGCACGGGCGATGCGGGCATGCAGGGAGTGGTTCGACACCCGGGGCGCGGAGTCCTCCCCGCCCCGGTGGGGCCTAACGCCTCGGGTCGCCGCTCCTACGCCTGGGCGGACCGCCGGACCAGAGCCGTCAGCCCGGCTCCGAGACCCAACCCGATCACCCCGCCGGCCAGCCACCCGAACCACGTCCGCTGGTCCGTGGTGGCCGCGCTCGGGGCGGCTCGCTCCGCGGAGGCGGGGGTGGCCGACGCTACGGTCATCTCCACGCCCGACCCGGGCCCGCTTCCGTCACCGACCACCACCGCTCCGGTCATGCCGGGATGGATGGTGCAGGCGAACGGATAGGTGCCCTCTTCCCTGAACGTGGCCGTGAACGAGTCTCCCCGGCCCAGGTTTTCGTAGTAGCCCCACTCGGGAGCGACCACGTTATGGGGCACGGGATCCCTGTTGACGAACTCCACCTCGGCTCCCGGCTCGACCTCCAGGATGCTGGGGGTGAAGCAGGCCTTCACGATCTCCACCGTGTCTCCCCGCCCCTGGGTGAGCCCTCCGTAACAGCCCCCGCCTCCGGCGGATGCCGGGGAAACCCACAGCACCGCAGCGGCGGTCGCCATCAGCGCAGCCAGCCCGTACGCGCGAACCTTGGCCATGGCCCTCCCTCCTCGCTCGGTCAGCCTTGGTACACCCGGGGCGAGCCAGAGGTTCCAGCTTTGTGCATATGCACAAGGGAGTTCCCCCTCCCCACGCAGAAATCAGTGGCAAGCCCATGTCGAGAGGAGCTCAGCCCATGAGACTTGCCACCCGCCTGGCCATCCTGGCCATGTTCGTAGCGGCATTTGGAGCCGCGCCCGCCACCGCGCAGACGGCGCCGGCCGCCTGCCAGGGCCGGACCATCCCACTGGCCACCGACGCCAACGGCAACCCCATCGAGAAGCTCGTCGAGCACACCCTGTACTTCCACGGCGAGCGCCCGGTCGGGAACGTGGACTCGGCCCAGGAGCTCGCCGAGCTCGGTGCGTCACAGCACCTGACGATGAACTCCACCGCGCCGACTGGCGGCACGGACAAGGTCTTCCTCCACAACGTCGGCGGGAGCTGGAACACGAACTACGCCATGAACCCCGCCCTGGCTCACTGGACCGGCGCCGTGACGCACGAGCGGGTCGTGTGCGCCGAGGCCACGGCGTACGCTCGGACGACCAGCGGCACGCTCAGCATCCAGCTGTGGGCGGACAAGGGGCTGTCCGAGCCCGATCCCATCGTGACCAAGACGGCCACCGGTGGAACGGCGAATCAGACGTCCAAGTACACGGTCAACTTCGGTGCGGTCGACTTCGCAGCAAGCATGAACCTGATCATCCAGCTGATCGGGCCCAGCGGGAACGCGGTCGTGACCTACGACTCCACGGCCTCGCCCGGTGCTGTGACGTACGTCACCGTGGAGCCGATCTAGCACGAAACGAGACGCAGAAGGCGGGCCCGGGAAACCGGGCCCGTTTTCTTTTCGGATGATCCGCGCTACTCGAACGCGTCCTGGATGTCTTCCGTGGCCTTCTCCTCGGCCTCCTGCTCCTCTCCGCTCTTGTGGGTGTTCTTGCCCGACCGGTGCTTGGCTTCGTCCGGCATGTCCTCGGTGGCTTTTGCCTCGTCGGACTCGTGATCCCTGGACGCGCCAGGGCGGGGGTCCTTTTCCGTCATCTGGTCCTCCTCTCGTCGGTCCTGTCTTTCCCGTGTGCGCACAGCGTGAATCGCCCGGGGTGGACGGGGGGCGTCCCGGGTAGGATTCGCCAGGCGTCCGACGAGGGGAGGACCGAATGAAGCGCACCGTGCTGATCGCAGCGACCGCCCTGGCCACCTTGGCCGTCTCCTGTGGTGGTGGTGACGAAGGCGGCGGAGCCACCACCGACGGAGGTGGTGACGGCGGCGCCGCCACCGACACCCTGGTGATGGTCGACAACGCATTCGAACCGGCGAGCTGGACGACGTCGCCGGGCTCCAAGACCCTGTCCAACGAAGGCGCCGCGCTCCACAACCTGACCATCGAGGAGGCCGGCATCGACGAGGACGTCCAGCCGGGTCAGAGCACCACGTTCGACCTCGACCTGGAGCCCGGCGAGTACGAGATGGTCTGCGAGTACCACGTGGCCCAGGGGATGACCGGGACCGTGACGATCGAGTAGCGACCTAATACGCCGGAGAGACTGTCTCGGCCGGGGTGGGGCCGCTGGGCGACGAAGACGGTACCGGGGTAGGGCTGGCCTCGGCTTCGGGCGATGGAGACGGCGACGGTTCGTCGGCAGCAGGCGTCGGCGTAGAGCGATCGTCCGGAGACTGCGTGGGCTGCGGGCTGGGTTCCTCTGTGGGCTCCGGCGAGGAAGGCGTGCCGATCTCCTCAACCCGAACGTCGGGTGCGCCCGCCGCCACCAGCTCGTTCGCCAGGACGCTCTGAAGCTCGGCCGCGAGCTGGTCCAGCTGCGCCTGGGTCTCCTCGAGCGAGAGCTCGGCCTGAAGCAGATCGCGAAGCGCCTGGCGGATCCGGGCGATGGCCTGGTTTCCCTCGGCGGAGAAGCGCACGACCCCGTCCGTTCCCAGGACGAACTGATACGCGGACGCCAGCGTGTCACAGTCGAAGCACTCGAAGTTCATGGCGATGGCCAGGTTCGTGGGGCTGACCACCGACGGGTCGCTGAACACCAGCAGGACCTGTACGGCAACCGCGACCGTGCGACACCCTTCGCACGAGGAGAACGCCACGGCGGCGTTGGCCTGGTCCACGACGTCCTGGTTAACCCTCAGCACGCGGAACGAGAGTCGGAAGGCGGAGAAGCCGTCCTTGGTGTTGACGAGAACGACAGCGTTGTCGCCGCCTGCGTCCCCACTGTCCTCGTCCAGCTGCCCGGTGGCCGGTGCGACTCCGGACCACGAGACCGCCAGCCCGAGGATCGTGCCCATCAGCGCGCGTCGTTTCTTACCCACCGTCTCCTCCTATGGCGATGGCTCGACGGTCGGCGTTGGTGACGCGGTGGTGGGCGACGGTGTCGGTGTCGGTGACGTCTCGGCCACCGGCGTCGGAGATGGCGTCGGCGTGGGCGTCACCGTGGCGGGAGATGGTTCGGGCGTGGCCTCCCGTTCGACGGCGGGTCGGCTTACCTCATCGTCCGGGCCCGAGTCCCGACGTTCGGTCAACGGGACGTTCTCGGCTTCGGTTACCGGGCGGCCCGATGCCGTGTGGACCACCGCCGTGGCGGCCTCCGGCGCCGTCCACCGCTCCCCGGGTCGGATGGGCCGGTAGTCACCGTCCGGCCACCAGACGAACCCCACACCCCCCGCCACCGCCAAGAGTCCGATCAGCGCCAGGGACCGGGTCACGGGCTTCCCCGCCGTCGCTCGCACCGTGCCTCGGGTCAGTCTCGTGGCCCCACGGGTGAGCGCGTACGCCATCCCTGCCGCCGGAAGGCCCAGCATCAGGAGCCGGATCAGCCCTGCACTGCCGGCCAGCTCGGCCCCCCGGCCGAACGCGGCCGTGGTTTCGCCCAGATGGCCCCGGAACGAGTCCCACCCCGTGGCGGCGATCCTCGGTGCGTAGACCAGGATCCACGCCACGTTGAAGGCCAGGAAGGGGATGAAAACCAGGACCCAGAGCGTCACCACGAAGCGGACCCACGGCTTCAGTTCCTTGGCCCGGGCGTCCGAGCGCTTCCAGGGGACCAGGCTGACCAGGATGGGACGGATCCGGTTGAACAGGTCGGGCACGCCGGTCACGTCCGCCAGCACGTGGTACCCGTCGAGGCGGACGATCGGGAGGAGCTGCCGGAAGATCTCCAGGTGCGCCAGGAACACCGGGATGAGAAGAACCTCGTTCCCGGTCGTGAAGTAGACCCCGGCCATGACCAGGATGAAGATGGCGTGGAAGTACACGCCGCCGAGGTCGGTTCGCAGCCGGGCACCCTTGCCCAGCCGGTAGGAGTCGGTGACGTCGGTGTAGAACGCCGGCCACACCAGGTAGACCCCGGCACCGATCTGCCCCGGCTGTCCGCCTCCGTACCGGCACGCGGTGGCGTGCCCGATCTCGTGGAAGGCAGCCGCGGCCACGATGATGCCGAACGTCATCACCAGATAGAGCGGCTGGTACAGCAGGGCCCGAACGCTCTGCGCGACGCCGTGGTCGAAGAAGAACCACGCGTCGAAGATCACCAGTCCGGCCAGCACCGCGAGGATCACCGGTGGCCAGAACAATGGTCGGAACACCGCGGCCACGAACCGGACCGCGGCCTTCGGAACCAGGGCGAAACGAAGCTTCAGGGCAAGGAACGGATCGAGCTTGGCGGCAGCGGGAGCCGACCCATCGGGAGAGGCCAGCAGACCGAGCGGCCGGAGCTTCTTCTCGATCAGCATCTCCACGTCTGCTGGCTCCAGCCCCCGGCCCACGGCCCGGGTGACCTCGCCGGCGATGTGCTGATGGCTCCGGCGCCCGTCGAGGCGCTCGAGGATCAGGTAGAGGATCTGCGGCAGCTGGACCATCTGGCCGTCGGGGCGACGGACCATGAACGGCGCCTCGCGGTAGCCCGATCCTTCGAACCGCCCCAGCAGCTCGACCCCGTTTGCCAGACGGGGGGCCGTCTGCGACGGCTCGGCGGTCGCGGTCTCGGGCCGCTGGGGCCTTGGTGCCGTCCGCGGATCTTGGCGCAGGGCCACGGTACCTCCTAAGGGAGGGGGGGGG
>DASZKM010000210.1:0-4304 GCA_035947055.1 Actinomycetota bacterium | reverse complement strand
GCCGAACAGCACGTAATGGAAGTGGGCCACGATGTAGTACGTGTCCTGCTGCTGGAGGTCCGAGGGGACCACCGAGTGCGTGACGCCCGACAGCCCGCCGATGATGAACATGGCCACGAACCCGATGGCGAACAGCATGGGCGTGGTGAACCGCAACGAGCCGCCCCACAGGGTCCCCAGCCAGTTGAAGATCTTCACCCCGGTCGGGACCGCGATGAACATCGTGGATAACGCGAACGCGGCGTTGGCCACGGGCCCGAGGCCCACGGTGAACATGTGGTGGGCCCACACCCCCCATCCCATGAACCCGATGGCGATCCCCGAGAACACCACCGCGGCGTAGCCGAACAGCGGCTTTCGGCTGAACGTGGGGAGCACCTCGGACACGATGCCCATGGCCGGCAGGATCAGGATGTAGACCTCGGGGTGTCCGAACAGCCAGAACAGGTGCTGCCACAGGATGGGATCTCCTCCGGCCGCCGGGTTGAAGAAGTTCGCCCCGAACAATCGGTCGAACCCCAGCTGGAACAGTGCGATGGCGATGATGGGCATGGCGAACAGCAGCAGGAACTGCACGACCAGCGTCATCCACACGAATACCGGCATGCGCATGAGCGTCATCCCCGGGGCGCGCTCGTTGAGGATCGTGACGATGAAGTTCACCGCCGACGCCAGGGAGGCCACGCCGACGATCTGGAGCCCCAGCGCGTAGTAGTCCATCCCCGGGCCGGGAAGCTCCCGGCCCAGCGGCTCGTATGCGAACCACCCGCCGTCGGGAGCGCCGCCGAAGGCGAACCCCGAGTACAGGAAGATCCCGCCCAGCACGAACACCCAGTAGGAGAAGGCGTTCAGCCGGGGGAAGGCAACATCGCGCGCTCCGATCATCAGCGGGATCAGGTAGTTGAAGAACGCCGACGACATCGGCATGACCACCAGGAAGATCATGGTCACGCCGTGCATCGTGAACAGCTGGTTGTAGGTGTCCGCGTCCAGGAAGGTGTTCTCGGGACGGGCCAGCTGGATGCGCAGCAGGACCGCCTCCACCCCGCCGAGGATGAAGAACACGAACGCGGTGACCCCGTACAGGATCCCGATCCGCTTGTGATCGACGGTGGTCAGCCATCCCCACACGCCGCTGGTGGTGGTGGGACGGCGGAAGATCGACGGTCGGGGGAGCGCGGCGACGGCCATCAGTCGCGCTCCATCGTACGGGTGACGTAGGGCCTCGTCACTTCAAGCTCCGCAGGTACGCAACCAGGGCCTCGATCTGCTCGTCGCTGAGCTGGTAGTTGGGCATCTTCGACCCGGGCTTGGCCCGCGGGGGATCGCGCAGCCAGCGCTCCAGGCCTTCCTCGGTGTTCGGAAGGATGCCCGCGGCGATGGTCTGCCGTCCGCCGACGTGGCTCAGGTCCGGCCCGACGCGGGCCACGGCCCCCTCCACGCCTTGCACGGCATGGCAGGCGATGCACGCCCCGGTTCCCTGGGGGAGCGGGTTGCGAAACACCTCGAGTCCTTCGGCGGCGTCGGTGCCCGGCGCGGGGGCCGGCGCCGCGGTTCGCTGTTGCTCGACCCAGGCCTCGAACTCGGCGGGCTCCTGCGCCACCACGCGGAACCGCATGTTGGCGTGGGACAGCCCGCAGTATTCGGCGCACTGCCCCCGGTAGGTGCCCGGGGTCGGCGCCTGGATGCTGAGCTCGATGTCCCGGCCGGGGACCAGGTCCTGCTTACCGGCCAGCCGGGGAACCCAGAAGGAGTGGATGACGTCGTTCGACCGCAGCGTGAGGTTCACGGGGCGGTCGGTCGGGACGTGAACCTCGTTCGCCGTGATGACCTTGAGATCCGGGTACTCGATCTCCCACCACCACTGGTGGCCGATCACGTTGACCCTCAGCCCGCCCTCGGGAACGTCGGCCAGGTCGAACAGCGTGCCGACGGTGGGGACCGCGACGCCGGCCAGGAGCAGCGCGGGAAGGATGGTCCAGATGACCTCGAGCCGGGTGTTGCCGTGGATCTGCTTCGGGATGTCCATCCCCTCCCGCCCACCCCGGCTGCGAAACCGGACCATGGCCACCACCAGGGCCCCCTCCACCAGCACGAACACCGCCACCGCGATCCAGAACACCACCGCGAAGAGGTCCGCCTGCTTGTCAGCCACGGGACCGGCCGGGTTCAGCGTGTTGTACGGGTACGGCTGGGAGCATGCCGCGAGCAGGAGGGCCATGGCCCCGGCGAAGAGCGCGAGGCGAACGACCCGCGCATGCGAACGCCGGGGGAGCTTGCGGGTCACGGCAGGATTTCTAGCACAACCCGGCGGTCATCCCGCGGCGACGGGCGCGCCACATCGGGGACAGACCGCGTGCGCTCGGGAGGTCACTCGCCCGCAGCTCCCGCAGCGCAGCGGATGGGCCCTGCGCTGGAGCAGGGCCCGGATCCACAGCACCGAGACCACTGCGGCCAGGACCAGCACGGCGAGCTCGCCGATCACGTGCCAGCCATGCCCGCGGATCAGGTCGGTCAGGAAGTCCATTCAGGCTCCCACCAGCCGGTCAACGGCCGCCGTGGCGAACAGCACGGCCAGGTAGGTGATCGAGTAGCGGAACAGGGCCATGGCCCTCGCGGACTCGGTCCCGGCAAGCAGCCGTCCGGCGTGGTACAGGAGCACGGCCCCGAGCACGATGGCCGTCGAGCCGTACAGAGGTCCGAGCCCCGCCACCGGCACCAGGAGAAGCGACACCGCCACGACCAGGAGCGAGTACAGGAAGATGTTCGCCGCGGTTCGCTGGGCGCCCCGGACCGCCGGGAGCATGGGGATCCGGGCGGCCCGGTAGTCGCCTTCGTGACGAAGGGCCAGCGCCCAGAAGTGCGGCGGCGTCCACGAGAACACGATGGCGAACAGCACCCAGGCCGGGGCGGCGACGGTCCCGCTCACGGCGGCCCATCCCACCAGGGCGGGCACGCCGCCCGCCGCGCCGCCAATCACGATGTTCTGCGGCGTCGATCGCTTCATCCACGCCGTGTACACGAAAACGTAGAAGGCCGCGGCGGTCAGGGCCAGGGAGGCCGCCAGAACGTTCACAGTGAGGGCCAGCCAGGCGAACGCGGCGGCGATGAGCGTGACGCCGAACTCCAGGGCCCGGCCCGGATCGATCACGCGAGCTGGCAGAGGACGATGACGGGTCCGGGCCATGACCTCGTCGATGTCGCGGTCCAGGTAGCAGTTCACGGCGTTGGCTCCGCCCGCGGCCAGCGTCCCCCCGATCAGCGTGGCGGCCATCAGCCACGGGGAGGGGATCCCTCCCTGGGCCAGGACCATGGCCGGGAGCGTGGTGATCAGCAGGAGCACGATGATGTCCGGCTTCATCAGCTGGACGTAGGCGGCCACGGTCTCCGGGCGTTTGGTCCGGTGCTCCGCCGCGGAGGGACCTGCTCCGCTGGGCGTCACGCGAAGGAGCGTGACGCTCAGGGCGATCAACGCGGCCCAGGCGAACGTCCCGCCGGCCAGATGGCCCGCCACGGTGGCAGGTGCGAGCCGGGTCAGGACGGCCGCTCCCCCGATCAGCGCTTGCGCGCCGTGCAGCCCGAAGGCGGTCCAGGCCAGGACACGCACGCGGCGATCCGGATGGCGCCTGGCCCGGGCCGCCAGCACCGCTGCCAGGATCACCGCCGTCGCGGCCAGCAGCCGGTGCACGACATGCCACGCCTCGGGTGCGTCCGACACCGAAGGGATCAGGCGACCGCCCATCAGCGGCCAGTCGACGAAGGCCAGGCTCGCGCCGGACGTCCTCACGTACACGCCGGCCAGCAGGGCCAGGGCCGTCACGACGAGCGCCCACCGCAGAACTCCGCGGAAGGGCCGGACGCTCGGCGGGGCGGGGCGGTTCGGGCTGCGCGGCGTTCGCGCCGCTGCCGCGGCGGCCACGGCCAGCGCCACGAGCAGCATGGCGGTCAGGAAGTGGGCGATGGCCACGGCCATGACCCTGAGCTCGCCGACGACCGCGGCTCGGCCCAGCCCGGCCTGCACGATGACCACCGGAACGGCGGCCGCCGCCGGCCACAGGACGGCCCGGTCCCCCCGGGCCCGGCGCCAGGCGACGTATGCGGTCACCATGACGAGCACGCCCACGACCGCGGCGGTCAACCGGTGGGAGTATTCGATCAGTGACTCGAGCTCGAGCGGCGGGATCCACCGGCCGTGACACTTGGGCCAGTCGGGGCAACCGAGGCCCGACCCGGTGGCACGCACGACGCCGCCGATGGTGACCAAGGCGAGCGTGGCGGCGGCGGTGGCGGTCGTGAGCCGGCGG
>DASZKM010000209.1:0-10683 GCA_035947055.1 Actinomycetota bacterium | reverse complement strand
TCGAAAGCACGCTCCGCCAAAGAAGCCCAAGAGGACTCCCCAGAAGCGCCACGTGCTGCTTCGGCTGTGGTGGGTGTGGGCCGTTCCTCTGGCCGGAGTGACGATCATGGTCGCCGCGCTGGTCTACGTGTACGCGCGCCTGCCGCTCAATCTCGACGTGAAGCAGCCACAGACGTCATACCTCCACGACGTCAACGGGAAGGTTCTGGCCGCGTTCGAGGCGGGGATCGACCGGACCGCGATCGAGTTCGAGCAGATGCCGCTGGTCCTCCGGGAAGCGGTCATGGCCGCCGAGGACGAGGACTTCTACCGGCACTCCGGCGTGGACCTCATGGCCATCATCCGCGCGGCGTGGGCCAACTTCACCGGGGGCCGGATCGAGCAGGGCGGCTCGACCATCACTCAGCAGTACGTCCGCAACGTGTTCCCCGAGGTGGGGACGGAGCGGACCATCGAGCGGAAGATCAAGGAGGTCCTCCTGGCCATCAAGCTGGAGCGGGCCCTCCCCAAGGACGAGATCTTCCGGCGGTACCTCAACACGGTGTACTTCGGGCAGGGCGCCTACGGCGTGGAGGCGGCGGCCGAGACGTACTTCGGGAAACACGCCCGCGACCTCAACCTGGAGGAGTCGGCCACACTGGCCGGGCTGATCAGCGGACCGGAGCTGTACGAGCCCGTGGACAATCCGGACCTCGCCGCGGACCGCCGCAACTACGTGCTCGATCGGATGGTCACGTTGGGGTTCGCTACTCGAAGTGAGGTTCAGCCGCTCAAGGACAATGAGGTGACCACGGTGGATCCGCCGAAGGGATACGCCAAGTCCCCGGCGGCGTACTACATCGACCACACCCGCCGGTGGATGGAGAAGCACTACGGCGGCCGGACGTTCACCGGCGGCTTCAGGATCGAGGGCACGCTCAACCCGAAATGGCAGGTCGCGGCGCGCCAGGCGGTGGCCGCGAACCTCAGCCTGGAGCCGGGTACGCCCCGGGCGGCGCTGGTGGCCATCGACCCCCGGAACGGCGAGATCCGGGCCATGGTCGGAGGAGCGAGCTTCGCCCGGCAGCAGGTCAACCTGGCCACCGGGGACGGTGGCACGGGCCGGCAGACCGGCTCCGCGTTCAAGCCGTTCACGTTGATGGCCGCCCTCGAACAGGGGGTCTCGCTCAGCTCGGTGTTCAGCGGGCCGTCCCAGATCGACATGTCGGACCGGGGATGTCCGGGTTGGCAGCCGGGGAACTACGCGGACTCGGGGGCCGGGACCATGAACCTCGTCTCCGCCACGGCGCACTCGGTGAATACGATCTTCGCGCAGCTGGTGGCGGAGGTCGGTCCGGAGGCCGTCGCCGACGTGGCCCACCGCATGGGCATCCGCAGCCCCCTGGAGGTCGAGAACGGATTCGTTCCCTGCTCGATCACGCTGGGAAGCCTGGAGGTCACCCCCCTGGAGATGACCGACGCGTTCTCCACGTTCGCGTCGGGTGGGGTGCGTCACGCCGCGACGCCTGTGCACAAGATCACCGGGCCCGACGGGCGCGTGATCATGGAGAACAAACGAAAGGGCCAGAGAGTCCTGGACGAGAACGACGTCTGGCAGGCCGTCTACGCCATGCGGCAGGTGGTGCTGTCCGGCACCGGTACCGCGGCCAACGACGGGCTTTCCTTCGACATCTTCGGGAAGACGGGGACCAACCAGAACGCCTCCGACGTGTACTTCTGTGGGTCGGCGACGGTGCTGACCACGTGCGTGTGGGTCGGCCACCCTGAGGGGCAGGTGCCCATGTACGGAGCCACGGGTGGCGAGATCGCCGCGCCGATCTGGAACGACTTCATGGTGGCCATCGCCGGGGAGCTACCGCAGGCCGGGACGTTCCCCGAGCCCGAGCTGACGGGCGAGATCCTCGAGGCGTCTCCGATCCCCGGACCCTCGCCCACCGTGCGCGAGCGCGAGGAGGAAGAGGAAGAGCCGAAGCAGACGCTGCCGCCGCCATCGCCGAAGGCCACGCCTCCGCCGCCGGTTCCACAGCCGACGCCCCCGCCGCCCCAGCCGTCGCCCCCACCGCCGTCGCCCCAACCCACCGCGCCCCCGCCCTCCCCGACGCCGTAGCGGCGGTCAGGAACTCACCGGCCGCGAGGCAGCGGCCGTGCACCGGTTGACGTCGTCGACCGAGCCGCGGGGGGAAACCGCCTTGAACATCCCGCGGGCGTTGGGAAGCCTGACCCGATAGCGACCGCCCTCGCCGGTCCGGGTTCGGCCCACGACGTCCCACCCGCCGCCGTCGTCGCGAAGGATCCTGACCGGCGCCCGGCGGGTGCAGGGCCGGAACCCGTCGGTGGCGCGCATGGTTCCGATGGCTCGGAGCTGGCCCGTCAGCCGGAGCGTGAGTCGCATGGCATGGTGCCGCACCCCGCCGACGACGGTCGAGGTCGGAAGCGTGGACCGGCTGGGCACCGGCATGGTCGACGCCGCCGTGTGGAGCTCCGCGGCAACGGCGCCGAAGTACGGGCCGTACAGGACGTTCGGCCGGGACCGGTATCCGTAGCTGATCACGGAGTTGAGGTAGCGCCCCGCCACGATCCACCCTCCGCCGCTGGATCCGGACGTCATGTCGCATCCGATGGCCATCGTGTCGGCCACGAGCGGATCGGCTCCACCGTAGGAAGACTCACAGACGTGGAGCCGTTCCCCGTCGAACGGTCGCCCGCTCGGGTAGCCGAACGCCTGGAAGGTTTGCTCGGGTGGTTCGCCGGCCAGGAATCCCCGGCCGCCCACCACGTCTTCCAGGGACCGGCCGCCCTTGCTTGCCGCGACCACCAACGCGGCCATGTCGAAGGTCTGGATCCCCGTCTGGATCCACAGAGGCGAGAGGTGAGCGGCGACCACCGGCCACTCGCCGTACGGCGAGGATCCCTTCCCGTACGCGGGGACGAACTCGAGCGTCCGGGACCAACCGCCCGTGCCCTTGTGGTAGATGCAGTGGGCGGCCGTCCAGATCACGCTGTCGTTCTCGCTGGACACCGAGGTGGCGGAGCAGTCGTAGGGGCTGCCGTCCGCGGAGACGCCGAAGATCCTTCCCGCGGTCCGGTAGGGCGCGGCGGTCGGATCGGCGACTTCGGATCGACGGTAGGACACCGGACCGGAGAGCGTCGTCGCGTCCGTGGTCGACGCGAGGACGGGGGTGTCAGGTGGGGTGGGCTCGATCCGCAGACTGGCCGCGTCGGTATCGGAGAACGAGGAGGCGATCTCGGAGGAACCTTGGCCCGCACTTATGGGCAACGGGTCGGTACGGTGCATTCGCTCCCGGGTCCAGTAGGAGCGGACGGCGATGGGATCGATGTCGAAGCGGTGCGCGACGACCCGCTCCCCGGCTGAAGCCACGGCGGGTCGAGGCACGCCGAGCACCGTGGAGCCGACGACGGCACACACGACGGCCGCACGAGCCGCGATGGTCCGATTCACCCTTTCCCCCGTCCCCTGAGTGATTCTCTGTAGGCCTTCTGGAAGATGGTGAAGGAAGATGCCCCTGAAGCGAATAGCTCGAAGGGGGCATTTCCCGCATAGCCGGATGTAACTAGTCCCTTGGGGGATAGCAGCAAAACTGGAGGCGGATGACCTCCGGCATGGCGAGCAGATCTCTGCCCACACGGGCTTGTTCCGTCGTAGTGAGGCCGGGTTCGAAATAGACCCTGATGAACGCCGTGGGAGGACCTTCGTAGCTAATGGATTCGACGCTTTCGATCGAAAAGACTCGATCCTGAAAGTGGTCGAATCTCCCTACCCCTTCGACGTAAGCGGTGTATCCCACAGGGGGAGCCAGTCGCTCCCACGCCGCGCCGAGCCCGCCCATTAACACCATCATGCCCACGATGAATCCAATGCTTGAGGTGATGTTCATGAGTTTCGGTTGCCATGTTCGACTGAGCAGAGCGGCGAGGAGCAGAAGGATCGCCGAGGGCAGATAGAGGTGGGTGCCGCCGAAGAAGCCCCCCGCCGCGGTCCAAGCAAACACAACGACGAGGTTCAGAAGGCCCGTCCACGCGAAACCCTTTGGCCGGTTGACGAACGCTAAGGGAAGCGTCGCAGTTGCCACGAACACGACCTGGAACCAGACCCACCCTGATCCGAAGAATTCGAACCCAGTGATCGATAGGAAGAGCGCGACGAGGAGCGTCAGGCCCAGCGCGATGACCGCGACCGCGTGCCTGCCGGACACGCGGCGGGCCTCCAGGTTCACGCCTATTCGATCAGCTGGCGGCGCATGGCTTCCGCCACGGCCGCGGTGCGGTCGTTCGCTCCGAGCTTCTGGTAGATGTGCTCGAGATGCGTCTTCACCGTGTCCGCCGAGATGTACAACCGGCGGCCGATGTCCCGGTTCGTGTACCCGAAGGCCAGTAGCTGCAGGACCTCGAGCTCCCGCTGGGTGAGGGCGAAGATCGTCCGGTCCCTTTCCGTCGGCGTGGCGAGCTCGTCGGCCAGGGCCACCACGAGCTGGGGATCGATGACCATGTTCCCGGCAGCGGCCAGGCGAACCGCTTGGACCAGGTGCTCGGCATCCCGGGTCTTGAGGACGTACCCGCGGGCTCCGGCCCGGACCGCCTCGACCACGAAGTGGCGGTCGTCATACGCGGTGAGCATGACCACCTGGGTGTCCGGGGCCACGGTTCGGATCTCCCGAGCCGCCTCCAGGCCATCCATCTCGGGCATCCGGATGTCCAGGACGACCACGTCGGGTTCGCTTTCTTTCACCACGCGGAGGATCTCCGAGCCGGTGGCGGCCTCGCCAACCACCTTGATCCCCTCGGCGTTCTCCATGTACCGACGGAGGCCCTGCCGAACCAGGGTGTGGTCGTCGCCCAGGGCCACGCGGAGCGTCACTGCCGGGATTGTAGGCCCGTGGCTTTCATTCGGCCTCGGTCATGGAAAGATAGCGGCCCATGACTCGCATCCGGACCACTATCGCACTGACCGCGGCCCTTGCTCTGCTGGCCGTTCCCGAGGGCCCGGCGGGAAACGCCGCGCGGAATGCCGCCGGGAAGGTCGACGCGACGGCGACGGGTATCGTCGGTCACCGGTTCGGTACCGCGCCGTCCGTGGTCCGTTCGTACTGGACGCCGCAGCGGATGCGGAACGCGGTCCCGCTCGAGCTGGCGAGCGGACCGTCGAGCGAACTGGCCCCGGGCCGGGCTTCCGGGCCACAGGGAGAGCCCACGTTCATCCCCGCGGGGCCGCCCACCAGGGCCCGGGCGGCGTCGTCTCCGGTGACCGTGTGGCCATCGGGTTCCTCGTCGACCCGTTTCCGCGCGGCGGGTCCCATCCCCTACACGCGAACGGAGATCGTGGACCCCTCGGTCCCGCCCTTCCGAACCAACGGCAAGCTCTTCGGGGTCACGGGCGGGGGGATCGCCTACGACTGCTCGGCCACCGCGCTGTCCAGCCAGAACCGCAGCGTGGTATGGACCGCCGGGCACTGCGTGTTCGACGAGAGCGGATGGGCCCGGTTCCTCGAGTTCGTTCCCGGCTATCGCAACGGAGGCGCGCCGTTCGGCGAGTGGCCGGCGCTCGGCGCGCAGGCGCCCGTGCGGTGGACGTCGTTCTTCTCGCCGTCGTTCGACATGGCGGCCATCGTGGTGACGGCGCGGCAGGACGGCGTCCGGCTGGAGGACATGGTCGGGGGACGAGGGTTCGCCTTCAACGTGTCCCGGGACCAACAGTTCGATGCGTTCGGCTACCCGGGAACCCCCCCGTTCGACGGTGAGCGGCTGTACATGTGCGACACGGTGCACGGGGGTGACGACATCGGGGAGCCGCCACCGCCCATGGCGATCGGCTGCGACATGAAGGAAGGCTCCAGTGGAGGGGGATGGATCATCCAGGACCTGTACCTGAACTCCAACGTGAGCTACGGGTATCCCCGCCAGCCGGAGGTCCTGTACGGGCCGTACTTCGGCCAGACCGCCGGCTCGCTGTACCAGTCGGCGTCTGCCTCGACCGCGCCGGGCCCGCTACCCCCCACGCCTCCACCGGCCCCGTTGGTGGGTCAGCGTCATGAGGTCCGCCTGTCGTTCCGGCTCGGCGGTCACCTGAAGGCGATCGGCCGCCTGACCGCACCCGATGGATACCGGCCGTGCATCCGGGGGGCGCTGGTGGCGATCTTTCGGAAGAAGGGCCCGGGCTTCAAGCTCGTGAAGCGAACGCACACCAACAGCAACGGCGCGTACAAGGCTCCGCTTCGCGACGTGGCCGCCACGTACCGCGCGTTCGCACCGGAAGGATCGGTCGATAACGTGAACGTGTGCGGGTCAGCCCAGACGCCTCCGCGTCGCCACCGACACTAACGCGTCAGGCGGCGGGAACCGCGATGCCGTTCTGCTCCAGCGACAGCTGGAAGTCGTGGCGGTTGGTGCTGTGCTCCAGGGCTTCCTGGACGTCGACCTCGCCCTCCTGCACCAGCACCAGCAGGGCCTGGTCGAAGGTCTGCATCCCATAGAACCCGCCCTCGGCCACGATCTGCTCGATCTCCGAGGTCCGCACGGACTCCAGGATCCGTTCGGCGATGCGCCCGTTGTTGATGAGGACCTCGATGGCCGGCATCCGCCCGCCGGTCTTCCGCTGCACCAGGCGCTGGCACAGGATGCCGCGCAGCGACCCGGCCAACGTCACCCGAACCTGCTGCTGCTGATACGGCGGGAAGAAGTCCACGATCCGGTTGATGGTCTCGGTGGCGTCGATGGTGTGCAGCGTGGCCAGGACCAGGTGGCCGGTCTCCGCGGCCTGCAGCGCCGCCTGGACGGTCTCCTGGTCTCGCATCTCGCCGATCAGGATGACGTCGGGGTCCTCGCGCATCGCCGCCCGCAACGCGGTGATGAAGTCCGGTGTGTCCAGCCCGACCTCGCGCTGGTTGACCGCCGCCAGCCGGTCGGGATGGACCACTTCGATGGGATCCTCGACCGTGACGATGTGGCCGGGGCGGGTGTGGTTGATGTGGTCGATCATGGCCGCCAGCGTTGTGGTCTTTCCGGAGCCCGTGGGCCCGGTGACCAGGATCAGCCCGCGCGGCTGGTCGGCCAGCGAGCGGCAGACCGGCGGCAGGCCGAGCTCCTCGAACGAGGGGCTTCCCACCCGCGTCAGTCGGAGGACCACGCTCACCGACCCACGCTGACGGAACGCGTGGACCCGGAATCGCCCGACGCCCTTGATGCCGTGGGCGAGGTCGATCTCGTACTTCTGCAGGAACTGCTGCCAGCGCTCCTCGGGGATCAGCTGGCGGGCCAGATACTCGGTCTCGTCCGGCCGGAGTGGCTCGTCTTCCTCCAGACGGGTCAGGATGCCGTCCACCCGGATCAGGGGCGGGGATCCGACCTTGAGGTGGAGGTCGGACCCCTGCCGCTCCGCCAGGAGCCGAAGCAGGGATTCGATGTCTCGCATGGGTGTCCTTGGATAGTTCGGCCGTGATGGAGAGGGCCTTTAGGCTGAGGCGTGGGGAACAGGCGGCCGGGCGGGCTCAGAAGACGTAGTACCAGTTCAGGAACAGGATCGTCAGGATCCCCAGGAGGGTGGCCGAGAAGGCCACGATCGCCTCGTGGACCCCGTTCCGGCGGCCCGCCCACACCGCGAAGGCCCACAGGATGGGAAACAGGGGCAGCAGGAACCGGGGCAGCGACATGAACGGCCGGGGCTGGAAGACGTACGACAGGGGGGCCAGCAGGCTGACCGCCACGTAGACCCCGAACGCGGGCCGGGTGCGAACCGCCGCCCAGAGCACGGCGGGGAGGGTGGGGACGACCACCAGCCAGTCGAGGAGGTGGTAGCCGCCCGGATAGACCCCCAGGAAGCGGAACGCCTCGATGGTGCCCGCGGAGAGCGTCGCCCAGGGCGGGGAGAACCCCCGCTGCCAGTTGGCCTGCTGGCTCACCGGGGCAAGGGCGTCACCGGTCGTGAATTGCCAGAACGCCAGGTACGCCACGGTCCCCGCCGCGGCGAGCGCCGACCACACCAGGGCCCGGGCCAGGCCCCCCGGATCTCTCGATCCTCGGAACTGGTGGATGGCCTCAACGGCGAGGGGAAGGACGAGCAGCACCCCGAGGTTCCGGGTGGCCGACGCCCCGGCCCCGGCCGCCCCGGCGAGCTCCCACCGTCCCCTCCGCGCCGCCCACAACGACGTCAGGACCAGCAACAGGAATAGCGACTCGGAGTACGGCGCCAGGAGGAAGAACGAGGTTGGAAATACCGCCAGGTACACGACCGAGCGCCGGGCGATCCGTTCGTCGAACTCCGAGGCGGTCAGGAAGTACAGCACGACCATGGCCCCGAAGGCCGCCAGGTTGGAGATCAGCAGCGCGGCTCCCAGCTCCGCTCCGCCCCCGAAGATCGACGCCACGAATCGGATGACGAGCGGGTACAGCGGGAAGAACACCGCGCTCCCGTCGTCGTCCTGATATCCGCTGTCGGCGATGCGCAGGAACCACAGCCCGTCGAACCGCTCCCAGGAGCTGACCACGTTGTGGAAGCCGGGGGTGACGTCCTCGGCAGGCCATCCGGGGACCCCCACGGGCCCGGGGATATCCGCCTCCCGGGCCACGTCCTCCGAGGGGTGGGGGAGCACGGCCACCCCGGCCAGACCTACGAGTGTGAGCCCGACCCGCAGAGCCAGGAACACCACGAGGCAGTAGCGGATGCCTCGCCGGATCCGTTGCCGCTCCTCTTCTTCGGAGTTTGCCTTCGCCGCTTCGTCGGGACGATCCGTCATGCCGTTGCCGCCTCGGGCAACGGAAGCGGCTCGGTGTGTTCTGCTGATTGCCGCCGGATCCACGCCACGATGCACAGGATGAGGATGGCCGCTCGGACCACGACGGCCGCCTGGAACATCCAGAACGGCAGACCGGGTCCGACGGCCTGGTGCTCGGCGAAGAACTGGAACCGGGTGACGAACACGACCAGGTCGGCGACCTGGAACGCCGCGAACAGCCGGATGTCGGGCAGGGCCAGCGCGAACCAGGGAAGGAGCCACAACCCGTACTGCGGCGAGTACACCTTGTTCGTCAACAGGAACAGCGCGACCACCGGGAACCCCAGCGTCCAGGCGCGGAATCCCGGGAGTGCCGCCGCGGTTCGCCACACCGCCGCGACCGTGACCACGAACGCCACCACGACGAGCACGTTCAGCGCCGGCGGGTCCCATCCCACGCCCAGGTAGTGTTCGCCGACGAACCACAGGCTGTCCCAGTCCGCGGGCCGGGCCGAGTTGAACCGGAAGAACTCCGACCATCGATCGAAGGCCGGGACGGCGAACGGAAGGTTCACCGCGCCCCACGTCAGCCCCGCGGTCGCGGCCAGGCGAGCGGCGTCCGAGGCTCGCTGCTGTCGCAGGCGCTCCATCGCGAACGGGATGAGCAGCAGGGCCGGGTAGATCTTGGTCGCGGCCCCCAGGCCGAGGAGGATGCCGGCCGAGCCGTCACGGTGTCGGAGGAACGCGAACGTGGCGCCGGTGGCCAGGGCCACGGCCAGCAGGTCCCAGTTCATCAGGCCGTAGATGGCCAGGGTGGGGGACAGGGCGAACAGCAAGGCTCGATTCCCGGTGAGGCGGTGCAGATACCAGGCCGTGACCAGCGCCGCACCCATCAGGAGGGCCGCGGTCCAGTTGAAGAAGGAGCCGTGTGACGTGGCCGGCAGGGCCGCGATCCACATGGCGACGCCGGTGAGCACGGGGTACTCGTTCTCGGCCTCCACGTACGGGATGCGATCCTCGTCGAGCCCCCGGTCCCGGTCGTCGGACGCGTACAGGGCGGCCACGTCCGAGTAGCAGAGCCGGTTGTACTGCCGTCCGTCCGCCCACGATCCGAGGCAGGGAGCCTTCACCAACCAACCGACCATCATCGTGAAGGCCGTCGCCGCGAGGATCAGAGCCGGGCCGGAACCGGGGGGGTGCTGCCCTGGCACGCGGGCATTATCGGGTATGGCACTGTGGGTTCGGACCTCGGCGGCGTGGCCCGTCGTAGACTGGCGCGGTGCGAGCGCTCGGCGCACTGCTGACCGCGGCGCTCCTGGCGGCCGGGTGCGGTGAATCCCAGCAGGCCAGGGGGCCCGGGATCGTCGGCGAATCGCCCGACCAGGTCCCGGCCACGGAGCCGGCCCCGCCACCGACCGGCCTGCCCGGTGCTTCGTGCCGGAACGTCAACGAAGGGAACCCCGCCAACTTCCCGGAGTTCGTCGGTGTGGACGTGGACTCCGACGCCGGTGTGGACCGCATCACGTTCCGGTTCAAGCCTGCTTCCGACGCGCCCCAGGACCCCCCGTGGCATTTCGTCAGCTTCGTCGAAGAGCTGGTCACCGAGGGAGAGGCCCGGCCGGTGAATGTCGAGGGCGAAGCCTTCCTTCTGGTGTCGTTCCAAGCCATCGGGGTGGATCTGTCCAGTGAGGAGCCCGTCGAGGTGTACACCGGGCCCAAGCGCCTCACGCCGGCGTTCGGCACGCTGGAGGAGGCCGTGCATCTGGGTGACTTCGAGGGGCAGGTCACTTGGGGACTGGGGCTGTCCGACCGAGCGTGTTTCGTCCTGGACGCGGCCCCGGATCACCTCACGCTGGAGTTCCCTTCCTCCTCCGCGGCGTAGAATCCAGAAAGAGAGCCGTGTACTCCGCGGGCCCGCCAGGGCTCCCGAGCGAAAGGAGACGCGAGCCGTGACCAC
>DASZKM010000208.1:0-2738 GCA_035947055.1 Actinomycetota bacterium | reverse complement strand
TGACGTCCTGGGGGGGCACGTTCATGGTCACGGTCTGGAGGTTCACCTTCACCATTCGGTCGATGAACGGGATGATGAAGAACAGCCCCGGCCCTTTCGCTCCGGGCAGAACCCGCCCCAGCCGGAAGATCACTCCTCGCTCGTATTCCTGGACGATGCGGATCGCGTTGACGATCAGGATCAGGACCAGGAACGCGATCGCGCCGACGACGATCAGCCCTTCCATCTAGGTCTCCTCCTTCTTCTCTTCCGAGACGATGAGCAGCAGCCCGTCCACCCGGCGGACCCGGATGCGGCTTCCCTTCGGGATCGGGCCGTTCAGGGCGCGGCCCCGCCAGAGCGCTCCCTTCACCCATACCGGTCCTTCCGGCGACAGATCTTCGCGGGCCTCGCCCCTCAACCCGATGAGGCCCTGCTGACCGGTCACCGACGGTCGCCGCCGGGCCCGCATGGCCACGGTCATGGCGAATCCGAAGAACAACACGCTGGCCGCCACCACGATGGCGATGACCCATGGAGAGACGGCGATGGCCGGCGCCACCCCGCCGAAGAGCAGGATGGACCCCGCTCCCAGGGCAAGAGCGCCCCCGATAGTCCACACCCCCAGGCCGGCGGTGAAGACGTCGATGGTGAAGAACACCAGCCCGAGCAGGACCAGAAGCAGTCCGGCCAGGTTCACGGGAAGCACGGCGAAGGCGTAGAACGCCAGCAGCAGCGCGACCACGCCGGAGATCCCGGCCACCCCGACCCCCGGCTGACTCAGCTCGAACACCAGCGCCCAGAACCCCAGCACCAGCAGCAGGTACGCGATCGTGGGGTCGGTGATCGCATGGAGGATGCGGGTCAGGAGGCCCGGCTGGTGGAACCGCACGGACACCGGGTCCTCCGCCGTCGACACCGTGGCCAGCGTCCGTGACCCGCTCGCGGTCTCCACGGTCCGCCCGTCCAGCTGCCTCAGGAGGTCGGGGATGGACGATGCCGACACCTCGATCACCTCCCGGTCCAGGGCCTCGTCTGCGGTGAGCGCTTCGCTCTCTCGCACGGTGGCCTCGGTGAACGCCACGCTGCGGCCTCGTTCCTCGGCCAGGCTGCGCAGCAACGCGGCGGCGTCCGAGACGGCCTTCTCCTCCACGGCACCGGAGAGCTCGCCCCCCAGATCCACGGGATGCGCGGCCCCCAGGTTCGTTCCGGGGGCCATCGCCGCCACGTGGGACGCGTAGACCAAGAACACGCCGGCCGACGCCGCCCGGGCCCCCGGAGGACCGACCCACACCACGACCGGCACCGGTGAGCGAAGGATCTCCTGCACCATGTCCCGCATCGACACGTCGAGCCCACCGGGCGTGTCGAGCTGGATGACCACGACCTCGGAGCCGTCGGCTTCGGCGATGTCGAAGCGAGATTCCAGGTACGCCGCGGTGGTCGGATCGATGACCCCCTCGAGGTCGACCACTTCCACGACGTGTTCGGTCTGGGCGGATGCGCCGGAACCGAGCCAGATGAGGAGCGCAGCGGCCCACAGGCCAACCGCCAGCCTCTTCACCAGCGGATTGTATCCTCAGGTCCCGTGGCCGAATCCCCGCAGCGGGAGGGCACGCTTCCCGAAGCCGCGCTCCGCGTGGTCCTGTTCCTGACGAGCCTGGGCTTCGGCGGGCTGCTGTTCGCTCTGGCGCTGCTCCCCGCTGCCGGCGCCGCCGGCCGGGCCGTCCAGGAGGTGGCCGAGGAGTTCGACGAGATCGGCTCCGACGTCGACCTGGCGTTCCCCCGGATCCCCGAACGATCCACGATCTACGCCTCGGACGGCTCCGTCCTGGCCACCCTGTACCTCGACGAGAACCGCAAGATCGTCCGCCTCAACCAGGTCAACCAGCTCACGCGCGATGCCGTACTGGCCATCGAAGACGCGCGGTTCTACGAGCATCCCGGACTCGACGTCCAGGGCATCGTCCGTGCCCTGGTCAGCAACGTGCGGGCCGGCCAGGTCACCCAGGGGGCCTCGACCATCACCCAGCAGCTGGCCCGGAACGTGTTCAGCGCGATCGGGACCGAACAGACCGTGGTCCGGAAGATCCACGAGGCCCGCGTGGCCATGCGACTCGAGCAGCAGTACTCCAAGGACCAGATCCTCGAGCTGTACCTGAACGAGGTGTACTTCGGTCGCGGCGTGTACGGCATCGGCACTGCGGCCGAGTACTACTTCGGCAAGCAGATCCAGAACCTCACCCTTCCGGAAGCGGCCATGCTGGCCGGGCTGATCTCCGCACCCGAGACCTACTCGCCGGTGAACGACGAGCCCGCCGCCGTCGCACGGCGCAACGTGGTCATCGCCCGGATGCAGGAGCTGGGGATGATCACCCCGGAGCAGGCGGCCGCCGCGGCCGGGACCGGGCTGGGGCTGCGTATCACCGAGGTGGGAAACGAGGCCGCCCGGTTCCCGTTCTTCGTCGAGTACCTGAAATCCCAGATCCTGTCCGACCCGCGGTTCGGCCGGACCGAGAAAGCCCGGATCAAGACGCTGTTCCAGGGCGGGCTCCGGATCTACACCACCCTCGATCCCAAGCTCCAGCGGACGGGTGAGGCCATCATCCGCAGCCGCTTCCGCCAGCCCGGCCCGGACAGCGCCGTCGCGGCCGTCGATCCCCGCACCGGGGCCGTGCTGGCGGAAGCGGCTGCGGATGATGGCCTCACCCGTCCGCTGGAGCTTGGGATCGAGGGTGGTGTAGATCCGGAGCCCGCCC
>DASZKM010000207.1:0-3586 GCA_035947055.1 Actinomycetota bacterium | reverse complement strand
CGGCAAGGTTCCCAGCCCCAAGCCGGGCGCGCCCGACAAGCACCGCCTTCTGGCCCTGGTCCCCCCGGAGGGCATCCAGCGGGTGGAACGGGAGCAGGGTGACCGCATCAACACGTTCCCCCACCTGCTCATCGAAGAGCTGTTGGCGCTGATCATCGTCACCGCCGCGCTGACGGTGTTCTCGCTGTTCGTCAACGCCCCGCTGCGGGAGCTGGCCAACCCCAACCTGACCCCCAACCCGTCCAAGGCCCCGTGGTACTTCCTCGGGTTGCAGGAGCTGTTGCGGTACTTCCACCCCATGGTGGCCGGCGTGCTGGTTCCCACCCTGTTCTTCGGGCTGCTGTTCACGCTCCCCTACGTGGACCGGAACCCGAGCACGAAGCCCGGCGACCGCAAGCTGGCCATCGTGCTGTTCACGCTGCTGATGATGTTCTTCGCCATCCTCACCACGATCGGCGCGTTCTTCCGGGGGCCGGGGTTCAACTTCATCTGGCCGTGGATCGACGGCGTGAAGGGGATCTTCGACCTATGAGCCGCGAGACCTTTGCCATCCTCGTCGTCGCGCTGTTGTTCGGCCTGCTCCTTCTGCTCATCGTGGCGTCCCTGATCCGGGCCCGGGCAGCAGCGAAGCTGTTCAAGGAGACCGCCGCGGGCGCCGTCCCCCGGCCCGCCGAGGAGCCGGCGGAGAAAAAGCCCAGGCCGGTGTCCCGCCGGGAGTTCTTCCGCCGCTCGCTGGTTGGCTCCCTGAGCCTGTTCGGTGCGCAGTTCGGAGCGGCCAGCCTGGCGTTCCTGTGGCCCTCGCTGAAGGGAGGGTTCGGAGGGCTCATCGAGCTGGGGCTCCGGCCGGAGGACGTCAAGGGCCAGATCCAGCAGGACCGGCAGCCCTTCTACTACGGGGCCGGGCGGTTCTACATCGTGCAGTACGACGGCGATGGGGCCGACGACCTGTACTCGGGACTGGTCGGCGACGGGCTCATGGCCCTGTACCAGAAGTGCGTGCACCTCGGGTGCCGTGTTCCGTTCTGCGAGGTGAGCCAATGGTTCGAGTGCCCGTGCCACGGGTCCAAGTACAACCGAGCCGGCGAGTACCGCGACGGCCCCGCCCCGCGGGGGATGGACCGGTTCGCGGTCAAGGTGGCGGACGGCGTGCTCCAGGTGGACACCAGCCAGGTGATCATCGGCCCGCCGCGAGGCACCGACACCATCAAGCAGGATCCGGAGGGCCCGTTCTGCATCAACATCGGAGGTGAGTGACGGTCCCCGTCGGGCTGTCCACGCCGGCAACGATCGCCCTGATCCTCGGCCTGCTGGTCGGCCTGGGGTTCGTCGGGGCCCTGCTCTACCCAGCGGTCCGTAAGCGCCTGGAGGCGGGGCCCGACATCCCGCGTGGCATGCGGCCCGGACCTCCCGACGAGATCCTGGAGCGTCGACATCCCGAACGAACCATGGTGTGGGGCGTCCTGTTCACGCTGATCATCGCGGTCTCGGTGGGGGCGACGTGGCTCACGGAACCGAGCGTCAACGTGGCCGACGCCGAGGAGCTGCTGGAGCGGTCCGCTGAGCGGGGTTCCAAGTGGTTCCAGGAGGCCAACGAGGAGAACCCCACCGGGTTCGGCTGCGCCCGGTGCCACGGCCAGGAGGCCGAAGGCGGCTCGGTCCCGTTCACTCAGGAGAACGGTGAGACGGTGCTGTATCCGGTCCCCTCGCTCAGCGATGTGTGCGGGCGGCTGACCATCGAGGGGCCCGGCCAGATCCGGGAGACCATCCAGCAGGGGCGGGAGGGCACCCCGATGCCGTCGTGGAGCGTGAGCTATGCCGGGCCCATGAACGACCAGCAGATCCAGGACCTCATCCAGTACCTCCTGTCGATCCAGCAGGTGCCGGCAGGCGAGAACCTGTGCCTGAACCCGCCGCCGGCGGGGGAGACCGCGTAATGGGCGTCGTGGCCCAGATCGACATCGAAGGCGCCCTGGTGGTCGTGTCGGCCATGGTCCTGTTCCCGGGGTCGGTGTGGCTCTTGCTGTCGGCGGTGTTCGGCGTGCGGATGGGCTACCTCGTGGCGGCCACGGGGTTCTTCGGCTTCATGGTCATCCTCTCGGCTCTCTGGGCGTTCGGTGCGCCCGGCACGCCGCCATTCCTCGGACCGAAAGGCGATCTGCCCACCTGGAAGCCGCTCGCCGAAGGCGTCACGTTGACCTCCAACGTGGAGGCCGTGGAGCAATACCCGGGCGGTCCGTGGAAGGCGCCGGAGGACGATCCCGCCCTGAGCGCGGAGGTCGAGCCGGCCACGCTCACGTTCCAGGAGTTCCTGGCGGAGGAGGCGGCGGGAGAGCTCCGTCAGGCCGGCATCCAGGGAGAGATCACGCCCGAGACGTTCGAGATCACCGGTCTCCGGTTCGCCACCGTGGACGGGACGAAGCTGGCCGCGGCCACCGCGTTCGCCGAAGCCGGAGGGCCCGAGGTCACCGTGGTGGGATGGAAGGATCCCGGGAACGAGTCGATGCCCTCGTACCTGTTCCTGGTGGGATCGGTGATCGGCTTCGCCGCGCATCTTCCGTTCCTGGACCGGGCGGAGAAGCGGCGGAAGGACATCCTGACCGGCGGCGATCAGGCCCCGTGGCGGGGCCCGGCTTAGAAGGAGAGAGCGATGGAAGCGTTGGGTGTGGTGGTGGCTGCCGTCGAGGAAGGCGGCCTGTCGTTCATCCTGCTGACCCTGATGATCGTCGTGGTCTTCGTGGCCATGATGATCACGATCCCCCGCTAGCGACCTCTTTCGCGGCCTCCCGGGCGGCGGCCAGCGTTCGCTCCACCTCGCCTTCGCCGTGCGCGGTTGATGGAAACCACGCCTCGTACCCCGACGGCGGGAGGTACACCTCCCGGTCGAACAGGGCGTGGAAGAACCGGGCGTACGCGTCGTGGTCGGCCGTCCGGGCATCCTCGTAGGTCCGAACGGCACGCTCCCCGAAGAACAGCGAGAACAGCGGCTCGGCCACGCTCACCCGGTGCGGGACGTCCGCCGCGGTGAGCGCATCGGAGATACCGGCGGCCAGCGTGGACGCCGTCTGGCTGAGCCGCGGATGGGGATCCAGGAGGTCGATGAGCTCCAGGGTGGCCAGCCCGGCTGCCACCGCCACCGGGTTCCCCGACAACGTCCCCGCCTGGTACACGGATCCTTCCGGGGCCAGGAGATCCATGAGGTCGGCGCGTCCGCCGAACGCCGCGCACGGGAACCCGCCTCCCATCACCTTCCCCAGGACCGTGAGGTCGGGGGTCACGCCGTACCGTTCCTGTGCCCCTCCCCGGCCCAGCCGGAAACCCGTGATGACCTCGTCGAAGATCAACACCGCTTGATGGTCGGTGGCCAGGGCCCGGAGGCCCTCCAGGAATCCGGTGACTGGCGGGACCACCCCCATGTTGGCGGCCACCGGCTCGACGATGACGCAGGCCAGCTCGGCGCCGCGTTCCTCGAACGTCCGCCGGACGGCTTCCAGGTCGTTGTACGGAGCGACGACGGTGTCCCGGGTGGCGCCCTCGGTGATCCCCGGTGATCCCGGAGCGCCCAGGGCCGCCACGCCCGAGCCCGCCC
>DASZKM010000206.1:0-13764 GCA_035947055.1 Actinomycetota bacterium | reverse complement strand
TTTCGGGGGTCCTGTTCCAGGTCCCGATGGCCCGGCTGCAGCTTGTCGAGCGTGTTCCGTGACAGGGCCCCGTATCCGTCGAACGACCGCACGTCGAAGTACACGGTTCCGTCGTCCAGCACGTAGGCGTGGCCCCGGTCGATGAGCTCCTGGATGAGCTGGTGCATCTCCGGGATGTGGTCGGTGGCCTTGGGGTACGCGTGGGCGGGCTTCATCCGGATGGTCGCCGTGTCCTCCAGGAACATCTGCGTGTACCGCTCGGCGATCTCCCACGGCGAGAGCCCCTCGTCCCCGGCGGCCAGCTCCATCTTGTCCACCCCCGCCGCCGACGACTCGTCGACCATGTGCCCCACGTCGGTGATGTTGATGACCTGGTGGACCTCGTATCCCTCGAACTCCGCAGCCCGGCGGACCAGGTCGGAGAGGAGGAAGGTCCGGAGGTTTCCGATGTGCACCGGCCGGTAGACGGTGGGCCCGCAGGTGTACATCTTCACCCGGCCCTTCTCCAGGGGCCGGAGGTCCTCCACCTGACGGGTGAGCGTGTTGAACAGACGCATCGGTCAAAGCATAGGCGCGGTGGGGGCGGTCCCGCCCCCGGATGGGCGTCGGCTACGCTAATCGCCGTGGACCGCGACTTCGGCCTCAGCGAGGAGCAACGCGAGATCGCCGGCGCCGTGCGGGGCTTCGTGGCCCGCTCCGTAGCCCCCACGGCGGCCGAGTACGAGGAGAAGAAGGAGTTCCCTCGGGACCTGTTCCGGCAGTTGTGCGACATGGGGCTGGGCGGCGTGCCGTACTCGGAGAAGTACGGGGGCGGGGGTCAGCCGTTCCTGACGTACCTGATGGTCCTGGAAGAGGTGGCCATGGGCTCGGTGCCCCTGGCCGTCGGGCTATCCGTCCATCACCTGGCCGCGTTCGGCGTCCACGAGTTCGGGTCGGACGAGCTGAAGGAGCGGTACCTCCCCAGGTTGTTCTCCGGTGAATGGCTGGGCGCGTACGCGCTGTCCGAGTCGGCCAGCGGCTCGGACGCCGCCGCGCTTCGAACCCGGGCGGAGCGCAAGGACCACGGGTGGATCCTGAACGGCTCGAAGAGGTTCATCAGCCATGCGGGCGAGGCCGAGTACTACCTGGTCATGGCCCGGACCGGCGACGACTCCCCCCAGGGGATCTCCTCGTTCGTGGTGGAGAAGGGGTGGGACGGGTTCGGGTTCGGGAAGCTCGAGGAGAAGATGGGCTGGCAAGCGTCACCGATGCGGGAGCTGTTGTTCGACGGCTGCCGGGTCCCGGCGGACAACCTGGTGGGGAAGGAGGGTCAGGGGTTCACCGTCGCGTTAGCGGCCCTGGACGGCGGACGCCTGGGGATGGCGGCGTGCTCGGTCGGCGTGGCCCAGGCGGCGCTCGACGCCGCGGTCGCGTACACCCGGGAGCGGACCCAGTTCGGGCAACCGGTGATCGAGTTCCAGGGCCTTCAGTTCCTGCTGGCCGACGCGGCGACGCAGGTGGAGGCGGCCCGCCGCCTGTACCGCGAGGCGGCCCGGGCCCGGGACGCCGGGGAGGGGACCAGCCTGTCGTGCTCGATGGCCAAGCTGTTCGCCTCCGATGTGGCCATGCGGGTGACCACCGACGCGGTCCAGGCCCACGGCGGCTACGGCTACATGCGCGAATACCCGGTGGAGCGCTACATGCGGGAAGCCAAGGCCCTCCAGATCGTGGAAGGAACGAACCAGATCCAGCGGATGATCATCGGCCGCAAGCTGTCGGGCCAGGACTAGCCCTCAACCAGCTAACCGCTGCGGCAGACGGACCAGAGGCCGGCGCCGTCGGCCCGGGCTGCATCCTCGGCAGCGAGAAGCCGTTCCTCGTACCGGTCGTTCGGCGGATAGATGGTCACCGTGGCGAATCCCCGCCGGACGAGAACCACGTTGGCCATCCGGTCGTCGTCCAGATACACGTACGCCAGCAGACGTTCGTAAGGATCGAGACGTTCCTCGTCCAGCTCCAGCGTCACGCGTGCCTCTGCCATGAGCGACCGGGCGAACCGCCCGGCCTGCGCCCCGTAGCACTCGGCCTTCCCGCCGTACCATCCGACCTCCGGCGCGTCGATGCCGATCAGGCGGACCGTGATATCCCGCCCGCGGCGGAGGACGTGGATCGTGTCCCCGTCCACCACGGACACGACGGGGAGCGACCCGCGAGGGAGCGACCGCAATGGCGAGCCGGCTCCGGTGACCGAGCCGGCGGGCGGTGCCTCACGGCACGCGGGCGTGAACACCAGGATGACGCCCAGCAGCAGCCGCACCGCAGGCGCCGGCCGGCGCACCCGGTCAGCCGCGGTGTGGCGGTGGTGGGAGGCCCGGCGCCGGAGGGATCCCCTGGCCGTCGCCGTCGCCCTGCCCATCGCCGCGGCCATCACCTTCCGGGCCCGGCGGAAGCTCCGGAGCGCCGAGCGGGACCGGGAGCGGCTCCCGCTCGCCGAGCTCGGCCATGAGCTCCTCGATCTCGTCGCCGATGAGCTCCTCCCGGGCCAGGAGCGCGTCCCGGATCCCCTCGACCACGTGGCGCTTCTGACGCAACAGGTCCGAGACCTGCCGCCGGCACACGTTGAGGAGCTCGTCGATCTCCTTCTTCCGGTCCGGGTCGGTGAGCACGTTCCGGATGGGATCGCCGTCCAGCTGGCTGGGCGGGATCGCGGCGTGCGAGATGAGGCTCTTGCCCATCCCGAACAGCCCGACGTACGCGGCGGCGTTGATCGTGGCGTTCTGAAGGTCCGATGATGGCCCGGTCGTGGTCTGGCCGTACCAGATGTCCTCCGCCGCGAGACCGGCCAGCGACACCTGGATGCGGGCCAGGATCTGACGCTGAGTCCGGGTGAAGAGCTCCTCGACCTCCTGGCCGTGCACCAGTCCCAGGGCGCCCTCGCGCTTCTGGATCGTGATTACCTGGATCTGCAGCTCGCCCCGCTCCAGGAGGTAGGAGGCGACGGCGTGGCCGGCCTCGTGCACGGCCACCATCTCCTTCTCTCGCTCCGTGTACTTCACCGGTTGCTTGAGGCCGATCTCCTCCACCAGCTTGGCCTGCCACAGGTCGTCCCACCGCAGCGCGTCGCGACGATCCTGCAACGCGAAGATCAATGCTTCGTTCACCACGTTCTTGATCCGGGCGGGGGAGTAGCCCTTGGTCATCCGGGCGAACTTCCGGATGTCGAGCGGCTCGTGGCGAACCTTGGCCAGGTAGTACTGGGCGATGTCCTCGCGGCCCTCGCCGTCGGGCAGCCCCACGTGGATCTTGCGGTCGAACCGGCCGGGCCGCAGCAACGCGGGGTCGAGCGTGGCGGAACGGTTGGTGGCTCCGATGATCAGGATGTTGTACTGGGGCACCTTCGGCTTGGCCCGCAGGAACAGCCGGCGCACGTGACGCCACAGGCCCCTGGGGATCACCAGCCCGTCCATCTGCACCAGCAGCTCGTTGATGACGCCCATCCCACCGCCCATCCCCATGCCGCCCATGATGATCTTGTGGGTGGCGCGGTCCGGATCGGGGGTGAAGCTCTGCGACACGGCGCCGCGGGTTCCGCCGATGGCGTCGAGCTCGTCGACGAAGATCACCGCGCCCCCGTACTTGTCCGACATGTTGCGGGCCCGGGTGAACAGCCGCCGCATCTTCAGCTGGGGGATGCCCAGGAACATGTTGGCGAACCCGCTGCCACTGGAGTACAGGAACGGGACCGAGGACGCCCCGGCGATGGCCTTGGCCATCAGGGTCTTGCCGGTTCCCGGCGGTCCTTCGAACAGGATCCCGTGCGGGGGATAGCCACCCATCTCGCGGAACTGCTTGAAGCCCAGGAAGATCCGGAGGACCTCCTTGGTGGCCTGCACCGCGGCGGGCTGGCCGCGGACGTCGTCGAACGAGATGTCGTACTCACGGGGGTAGATGACGTAGGTGCTGCCCCTGGCCAGGAACCAGAACATGGCCACGAACTGGACCAGGATGAACATGACGAGGATCAACCCGGTGAGGAGGAACTGACGCATCGGGGCCAGGACCACACCGGGGCTCAGCGTCGCGGCGACCGGGGGGATGCCCAGGAAGATGTAGGCGAAGCCCAGGTAGATCGCGTAGATGATCAGCGCGCGCTTCAGCCAGCGCCGGTACCTCCGTCCTCGGTTCATGGAGCGCTCCCCTTCCGGTCCGTCCGACGAGTGTACGACGGGTCTGGCCGAGAGGCTGGTACCCTCCCGGCGTGGCCGACCTTCGCGCTGCGGTCGATGACGCGTTCCCCAAGGTGCGCCAGGACCTGGACCGCCTGGTCCGCATCCCCTCGGTGAGCGCGCCGGGATTCGATCCGGGCCACGTCCATGCGTCCGCTGAAGCCACCGCGGAGATCCTGGAGGCCGCTGGTCTGGGCGGGGTCCGTCTCCTGGAGATCGAGGGTCCGGGGGCGGGCACGGAAGGAACCCACCCCGCGGTGTTCGGCGAGCATCCTGCCCCCGCCGGCGCCCCAACCGTTCTCCTGTACGCCCACCATGACGTCCAGCCGCCCGGGGACGAGGCGGACTGGGACAGCCCGCCCTTCGAGCCCACGGAACGCGACGGACGCCTGTTCGGCCGGGGAGCCTGTGACGACAAGGCCGGCGTGGTGCTCCACCAGTCCTCGCTCATGGTTCACGACGGCAGGCCGCCCGTCGGCGTGAAGGTCTTCATCGAGGGCGAGGAGGAAGTCGGCTCACCCAACCTCCCGGACTTCCTGGAGCGGTACGGCGAGGAGCTTCGGGCGGACGTGTTCGTCCTGGCCGACGCGACCAACTGGCGGGCGGGCGTTCCAGGGCTGACCACGCGACTCCGGGGCCTGGTCGACTGCGAGGTCGAGGTCCGCACGCTCGACCATGCAGTCCACAGCGGGATGTACGGCGGCCCGTTCCCCGACGCGCTGTCCGCGCTGTCGCGGCTCCTGGCCACGCTCCACGACGATCGGGGGAACGTGGCCGTCGAAGGCCTGGCCTCCGGCCCGGCCGACCCGCTGGATCTGACCGAAGCGGAGTTGCGCGAACAAGCCGGCGCCCTCCCGGGCGTGGAGCTGATCGGCGAGGGTGCCATCACCGAGCGGCTATGGACGCGGCCCGCGGTGTCGGTACTGGCCATCGATGCGCCCCGGGTCGGCGAGGCCTCCAACACGCTCGTCCCCGTGGCCCGGGCCAAGGTCAGCCTTCGGCTGGCGCCCGGGGACGATCCCGACCGGGCCATGGAAGCGCTGGTGAAGCACCTGGAGGCCAACGCTCCATGGGGGGCGCGCGTCACGGTGCGGCCGGGTGCCGCCGCGTGGCCGTACGCGGTGCGGGCGGAAGGCGCCGTGTTCGACGCGGCCCGCTCGGCATTCGCAGAAGCGTGGGGAGCGGACCCCGTCGACATGGGCGCGGGGGGCACGATCCCGTTCGTGAAGGCCTTCGCCGAGGCCTATCCCGACGCCGCGATCCTGCTCACCGGCGTGGAGGATCCCGACGGCCGAGCGCACGGCGCGAACGAGAGCCTGCTCCTCGACGACTTCCGCAAGGCCTGCCTGGCCCAGGCACTGCTGCTGGAGCACCTGGCCACGTAACCCGCCGGCCGGGGGATACCCGAAACCCCTCGACGGGGGATAGGCGGCACGACTTCGGCGCGCTACAAACCACGGGCCCAACGCCTCCCCCGGGGCAGGGGAGGCGTCGTTGCTCGCCACTGTTCGAACAGATCCCATCCAGACCTGGCTGGAACCGAAGCGGAACGGCGGCCACCGGCGGATGGCCGGACTGTCCGCGCCTGACGCCGCTGCGTGGGATGCGCTGGCCGGTCGGGTGGCGCTCGCCTTGGAGCCTCGCCTCGATCCGCGTGTCGTGGCCAACCGGGCCCGGTTCGACTCAGAGGGCTGGCGACTGGCCGATCTCCGTCCCGCCCTGAAGAGGGCCCGGCGGCGGGCTCGACGGTTGGCGCGCACGGCTCGATACCTGATCCACACGGATGTCGCGGCGTTCTATCCCTCGGTCACGCCGTCGACGCTTCACGCCCGCCTTCGGCGCCTGGCCCCGGCCGAGGGCCGGCTCGCCGCGGCCATGGTGGACGGATGGGGGAGCGAGGGGTACGCCGGGCTGCCCATCGGCCCGCCGGGCTCCGCGGTCATCGCCAACGCCGTGCTGGTGCCGGTGGACCGGGTCCTGGCCGACACCTCGTTCCTGCGATGGGTGGACGACTACCTGATCGGAGCGGAGTCGGAGCGAGCCGCCGTCGAGATCCTGGAGCGCCTCGACGAGGCGCTGGCCCGACTGGGGCTCCGCCGCTCGGAAGCCAAGACCAGCTTGATCGAAGGCGGCCAGGCTCTTACCTGGCCCGGGCTGGCCTCGACCGCTCCTAGGCGATGATCTTGCTGATCGGGATCTCCAGGATGTCCGTGGCCCCGTGGGCCTTCAGCTGCGGGAGCAGCGTGTTGATCGTGGCCTTCTCCACCACCGTCTCCACCGCGTAGGCGCCTTCCTCCGACAGCGGCGACACCGTCGGGGATTTCATGGCCGGAAGGACCTCCAGGACCTCCTTCAGGCGCTCTTCCGACACGTTGAGCTTGACCAGCACGCGGCCGCGGGCGGACATCGCACCCAGCAGCAGCGTGGCCACGTCGTCCATCTCCTGCCGCCGCGTCTCGTCCCGGCGGGACTCACGGTTGGCGATCAACAGGACCTCGGACTCCATCAGCGTGTCGATGATCTTCATCCCGTGGGCCCGGAGGGTCCCGCCCGTCTCCGAGACGTCCACGATGGCATCCACGATGTCCGGCACCTTGGCCTCGGTGGCTCCGTACGAGGTGAACACCCGGATGGGGATCCCGAGGCCGTCGAAGTACCGCTTGGTGAGCTCCGGGTACTCGGTGGAGATCCGCGTTCCGGGCGGCAGGTCCGCCGCCCGCTCCGCTGGAGAGTCGATCGGCACCGCGATCACCACCCGCACCGGGCGACCCGGTCCGCCCTTCGCGTAGGTCAGCTCCGCCAGGATCTCGACGTCGGCCCCGGTCTCGTCCACCCAGTCCCGGCCGGTGATCCCCAGGTCGAAGAACCCCTCCTCCACGTAACGGGGGATCTCCTGTGGACGAAGCAACGAGACCCGTTCGATGCGGTCGTCCTCGATCCGCCCGTGGTAGTCGCGGGAGGATCCCCGGCGCACCGGGAGGTCCGCGGCCTCGAGCAGGATCAGGGTCTGCTCCTCGAGTGACCCCTTGGGGATCACGAACCGGAGCATCAGGCCGCCCCCGTCACGTCCAGCGTGCGGTAGAAGCAGGTCCGGTTCCCCGTGTGGCAGGCGGCACCCTCCTGCACCACACGGACCAGAAGCGTGTCGGCGTCGCAGTCGTACCGAACCTCGCGGACGTGCTGGACGTGCCCGCTGGTGTCGCCCTTACGCCACAGCTCTCCCCGGGACCGGCTCCAGAACCACGTCCGGCCCGAGTCGAGCGTCCGCCGCACAGCGTCGGCGTTCATCCACGCCACCATGAGCACGTCGCCGTTCTCCACGTCCTGGATCACGGCCGGGATCAGGCCCTGCTCGTCGAACGCCAGCTCGTCGATCACTCGGGCACCACCACCGGCTGTCCTTCCTCCCGCAGCTCACGGAGCCGTTCGGGCGGAAGCTCGTCCAGGAACTCGGTATCGGGAACCTTGGTCGACAGGTCCTGCAGGATCAGCGTGGCCTTCGTGTACCGCACGGCCTTGGCCAGATCACCCTTCAGCTTCAGCCGTCCCTGCATCACGGCGCGCATGGGTTCCAGCTCACGCCGCACGACCTGCTTCCAGGTGGAGTACGGAGCCGACACCATGAACTCCGCACCGGAGGCCTCGTCCGACGTCACCTGCCGCGCGTCGCGGCACTTCCCGTGCCACAGGTCGAAGAGCCCGTAGACGTCCTCGGCCAGCGAGCGATCCGGCTCGGCCTGGAAGTGGTACACCACGGTTCCCTCCCAGTCGGCGGCGGCCTCCTTGTATTCGGCGCTGTCGTTGATGAGCTCCATGTAGGCCTTGCTCCATTCTTCGCTGGGCCACACCGGCATGATCGGATGCCTCCTCCGTCTCCCGCCCCAGTCCCTCAGTCAGCGAACGGGGATTCCGTTCCGCGCAAGGTACTCCTTCACGTCGCGGAGGGTGAGCTCGCCGAAGTGGAAGCGCGACGCGGCGAGCACGGCGTCCGCTTTTCCCTCAGTCAGTGCCTCGGCGAAATGCTCGAGCGCTCCCGCGCCCCCCGAGGCCACCACCGGGACCGGAACGGCATCAGAGACTTCGCGCAGAAGCTCGATGTCGTATCCCTGTCCGGTTCCGTCGCGGTCGATGGATGTCAGGAGTACCTCGCCTGCGCCCAGCTCTGAGGCCCGGGCCGCCCACTCGACCGCGTCGAGTTCCGTGGCGGTGCGGCCGGCTTCCACTCGAACCTCCCAGCGGTCGCCGTTCCGCTTGGCGTCGATGGCCACCACCACACACTGGCTGCCGAACCGCTCGGCGCAGCGCGCCAGCAGCGTCGGATCGCGAACCGCCGCCGTGTTCAGCGACACCTTGTCGGCCCCGGCCTTCAGGAGCTGCCGGACGTCGTCCTCCGTGCGGACGCCGCCGCCCACCGTCAGCGGGATGAACACCGTCTCGGCGGTCTGGGAGATGACGTCGAGGGTCGCCGCCCGCCCTTCCACCGTGGCCGTGATGTCCAGGAACACCAGCTCGTCGGCACCCTCGGCGTCGTACCGGGCCGCCAGCTCGGCCGGATTCCCCGCGTCGACGAGATTCTGGAAGCGCGTGCCCTTGACCACTCGTCCGGAATCGACGTCCAGGCACGGGATCAGCCGGCGGGCCACCGTCACGCCGTGGCCTCCAGCGCCTCCGCCAGTGACAGCGTTCCCTCGTACAGGGCCCGTCCCACCACCGCGCCCTCCACCCCCGTGTCCATCAGCGCGCGGAGATCGTCGGCGTGGCGAACGCCCCCGGAGGCGAGCACGGGCCGCGGCGTGGTCGCCGTCAGCCGGGCGTACAGGGGAAGGTCGGGGCCTTCGAGCGTTCCGTCGCGAGAGACGGAGGTCACCAGGAACCGGGAGACGCCGGCGTCCTCCAGGCGGGGGAGCAGGTCGCCGAGGGGGCCGGCGTCCTCTATCCATCCCCGGATCCGGACGCTATCGCCGTCGACGTCCAGCGCCACCACCACCCGGTCGCCATGCCCGGCCACGACCTGTGGGGCGAACGACTCGTCGGTGATCGCCTCGGTGCCCACCACGGCCCGGGCCGCACCTGCAGTCAGAACATCATCGACAGCGTCCACCGACCGGAGGCCCCCGCCCACCTGGACCGACGCGGGAGATCCGGAGATCACAGCTCGGATCACGTCGCGGTTGTCGCCGTCGCCGAACGCCGCGTCGAGGTCGACCAGGTGGAGCCACGTGGCTCCGTCCGCGGCGAACCGCCGGGCCACGTCGGCCGGGTCATCGGCGTACACCGTCTCCTCCTCAGCGCGGCCCCGGCGAAGCCGCACGGCTCTTCCGCCCCGGATGTCGACGGCAGGGATGACGATCACCGCGTCACGCCGCGGCCTTGACCAGGTTGCGGTAGATCTCGAGTCCGCTGTGGCTGGATTTCTCCGGATGGAACTGAGTGGCGAACACGTTCCCTGCTGCCACCGCCGCGGCGAACCGCATCCCGTGCTCGGTCTGTCCCACGGTCACCTCGTCGTCGGCCGGAAGGCATACGTATGAGTGCACGAAGTAGAACCGCGTTCCGTCCGGGAGGCCGTCCACCAGCGGATGCGCCTGGGACCAGGTCACGTCGTTCCACCCCATGTGAGGGACCGTCACCGATCCCGGCAGTCGAGCGACCCGGCCGCGGAGAAGACCGAGGCCCGGTGCGTCGCCCTCCTCGCTGTGCTCGAACAGGACCTGCATCCCCAGGCACACGGCCAGTACGGGCCGATCCGATCGAACGTAGGTCCGTACCAGCTCGTCGAGCCCTCGCGACCGCAGGCCATCCATGCACGCGGCGAAGGCCCCCACGCCGGGAACCACCAGCGCGTCGGACCGCTCCGCTTCCGCGGGCCGAGACGTGACGACGGCTTCCCCTCCCGCCCACTCCACGGCCTTGGCCACCGACCGGAGATTCCCCATCCCGAAATCCAGGACCGCGACGCGAGTCACGTCAGCGTCCCCTTGGTGGACGGCGTCCCGCCCGATTCGACCCGGCAGGCGTCGGCCAGAGCTCTGGCGAGCGCTTTGAACTCCGCCTCCACCACGTGATGGGGGCTCCGCCCCGACACCAGGCGGGCGTGCAACGTGATCGCCCCAGCCGTGGCGAAGGCGCGGACGAAGTCTTCGGTCAGGCCTGGATCGTAGGTCCCGATCATCTCGGCGGGAACGGGAACCTCGTGGACCACGAAGGCCCGGCCCGAGAGGTCGACCGACACCTCAACCTGGGCCTCGTCGAGCGGGACCGCGGCGTGTCCGAACCGGCGGACACCGGCCTTGTCGCCGAGTGCTTCTGCGAGGGCCTGGCCCAGGGCCAGCCCGACGTCCTCCACCGTGTGGTGGGCGTCGACCTCGAGGTCTCCCTTGGCCCGGACCTCCAGGTCGAACCGGGCGTGGGTTCCGAGCTGCTCCAGCATGTGATCGAAGAACGGCAGCCCGGTGTCGGCGGACGCGATGCCCGATCCGTCGACCACCAGGCTGACCGAGACCGTGGTCTCCTTCGTGCTGCGCTCCGCCGACGCCTCGCGTTTCACGCGGCTTCCTCCAACGCCGGCTGGACGGCCTCCAGGAACGCGTCGACCTCTTCCGGCGTGCCGGCCGACACCCGCAGGCACCGGTCCAGGCCCGGAGCCGCGGACACGTCGCGGATCAGGACGCCGCGGTCGAGCAGCGCCCGCCACAGCTCCGCCGCGCCCGCCGGCGTACGGAACAGCACGAAGTTCGCGTCCGAGGGGAACACCTCGACGCCCTCGACCTTCTCCAGTGATGCCACCAGACGGTCGCGCTCGGTCCGGACGCGATCCAGGATGCCCGCCGCCTCCGGGGCGTGGCGGACGGCCAGCTCCCCGGCGGCCTGGGTCAAGGCGGACAGGTGATAGGGGAGCCGTACTCGGTTGAGCTCCTCGACCAGCGCCGGATCGGCCAGGCCATACCCCAGCCGCGCGGCCGCCAGCGCGAACGCCTTGGAGAACGTGCGGACCACCACCAGGTGCTCGAACCGGTCGAGCAGGTCGACGGCCGATGACCCACCGAACTCGCCGTACGCCTCGTCCACGATCACCAGACCGCCGGTCGATTCGCAGATGGCCCGCACGGCGTCCGGCGGTTGGGCGTTGCCCGTCGGGTTGTTCGGCGAGCACACGAACGTCACCGCCGGCCGGTGACGGCGGACCGCGTCGGCCGCCGCTTCCGCGTCCAGCCGGAAGCCGTCGCCGAGCCGTTCGGCCACCACCTCCATGCCCGTGACCCGGGGGATCAGCGAGTGCAGGCCGTACGTGGGCTCGAACACCAACGCCGTCCGGCCCGGCCCACCGTAGGCCAGACACAGGTGCTGGATGACCTCGTTCGATCCGTTCGCCGCCCACACTCCGCCGACGGGGTGGTCGGCGTGCTCGGCCAGCGCCTTGCGCAACGCGGCCGCCTCGCGATCGGGATACCGGTTGAACGGGATCCGAGCGACCTGTGCGGCCAGCTCCTCCGCGAACCCCTCCGGCAGGGGATAGGGACACTCGTTCGTGTTGAGCCGGACGGCGGCTTCGACCTGCGGGGCGCGGTACGGCGTCACGGACTCCAGGTCCGGACGAAGCGGCGGTCTCATCGGCGCACCTCGCTGGCCCGGGCGTGACCGGGCAACCCTTCCGCTTCGGCCAGGAGCTCGACGTCCGGACCGAACGTTCCGGCGGCCTCGGCCGTCGCTTCGACCACGGAGGACATCGTCACGAAGTCCGATGCCCGAAGACCGGAGGAGAACCGGGCAGTGGACATGGTGGGGAGCACGTGGTTCGAGCCCACGCCGTAGTCGCCGAACGGAACGGGTGTGAACGGACCGAGGAACGCGGCCCCGAAGCTGCGGACCAGCCGCAGGAACTCTCGGGGGCGATCGGTCACCACCTGAAGATGTTCGGGAGCCAGACGGTCGATGAGGCGAGCCGCCTGCTTTTCCGAATCGACCACATAGGCCGCCGATCCCGCCAGGGCCGGGTCGACGATGTCCCGGCGCGGCGACCGCTCCACCTCGGTCTCCAGCGCCCGCTGGACCTTCTCGGGGAGGCTGGCGTCGAGGCAGATCAGCGTGGTCCGAGCCGCCGGATCGTGCTCCGACTGGGCCACCAGGTCCGAGGCCAGCATCACCGGATCGGCAACCGCACCGGCCACCACGACGAGCTCGGTGGGCCCGGCCAAGGCGTCGATCCCCACCACCCCCGACACCTGCCGCTTTGCCGCTGTGACCCAAGCGTTGCCCGGCCCGACGATCTTGTCCACGGGCGGGATGCTCTCGGTCCCGTAGGCCAGCGCGGCGATGGCCTGGGCCCCGCCGATCCGGTAGACCTCCTCGACCCCCGCGGCCTTCGCGGCGCGAAGCACGGCAGCGGGCACCGAGCCGTCTGCGTCCGGAGGCGTGCACAGGGCTACCCGGCCGACCCCGGCCACCCCGGCCGGCACCGCGGTCATCAGCACCGTGGACGGATAGGACGCCCGGCCACCGGGCACGTAGCACCCCACCGAGGCCAGGGGCCGGACGACTTCCCCGTAGGTCACGCCGTCCGCGGTCTCCTGCCATTCCAAGGGGAGCTGATGCCCGTGGAGCTCCCGGAGGCGAGCCGCCATGCGGTCGATGGCTTCGGCCAGGGGAGCGGGAACCTCGGCGCCGTCCACCTCCTCGGCCGGAATCGCCAGATCGTCGACGTCGGCCCCGTCCAGCTCGCGGGTCAGGGCGACGAGCGCGGCGTCACCATCTCGCCGGACGCGCTCGCAGATCGAGCGGACCCGATCCTCAACAGCCGGATCCAGCGCCGGCCGCAACGTCTGCGGCGGTTCTCGATCCGCGTCCAGCAAGCGAAGCATGAGGCGATTGTACGGGCGGTTCGTGAGCCGGGGGCGAGTGACGGCCCGGTAGAATCTGCGGACTTCGTCGTGAAGACGCTCTACCGAGCCAACCGCGTTCGAACGCTGACCCTGCTCCCCGAGGGGGAGTGGGTGCTGGTCGACGAGCGTCATGTGGAGCGGGTGGGGTCGGGAGACCCTCCGCCCGCCGACCGGACCGTGGACCTTCCGGGGACCACGATCTTTCCGGGGTTCGTCGACGCCCACGTCCATCTGAGCGGAACGGGGATGGCCCTGCACGGGCTCAACCTGGCCGGGACGGCGTCGCGGGACGAGGCCCTGCGCCTGTCTCGCGAGTATGCCGCCAAGGACCTCGGCCCGGTCATGGGCCAGGGGTTCGACGAGACTCGGTGGGCGGACCCGGCCCTCCCCACACGAATCGACCTCGATGCGCTCTCGTCGGAGCCGGTGCTCCTGGTACGCACGGACGGCTACGTGAGCGTCGGCAACACCGCTCTCCTCCAAGCCGCGGAGGTGGAGGCCATGAACGGGGCGGAGCGAGGCAGCGACGGCCAGCCCACCGGCGTGCTCCGTGAGGAGGCCAACGCACGGGCCCAGCTGTGGTACTTCCAGTCGCTGCCCGACCGGGTGATCGGCGAGGCCCAGCTGGCCGCGGGGGGGGTGGCGGGGGCCCGCGGGGTCACGGCGGTCCAGGAGATGGC
>DASZKM010000205.1:0-2520 GCA_035947055.1 Actinomycetota bacterium | reverse complement strand
CGCCGGCCTGCTGGAGGTCGGCCGGTTGGCGAACCCGACGGAGAGCAACGAGGTGCGCTTCGAGGCGCCGGCGCCGATCCAGCGGCCCCGGTCCGAGCTCGGCGACCGCCTCCACGACGAGGCGCTCGCGGCAGTGTCGGAGGGGCGGATCGAGGAGCTGGCCTACCGGATCGGGAACGGGGATCGGGCCGTGGGCGCCCGGCTGGGCGGCGCGGTGGCCCGGGAGTTCGGCGACGCCCGGCCTCCGGGCCGGGTCCGGGTGCGGCTCGACGGCCAGGCCGGCCAGTCACTCGGGGCGTTCCTCACCTCGGGCGTGGAGCTCGATCTCACCGGCGAGGCCAACGACTACGTCGGAAAAGGCATGAGCGGTGGACGGATCGTGATACGTCCACCGGCCGATGATGCCGGCGACCCCGTGTTGGTGGGCAACACGGCCCTGTACGGGGCCACGGGCGGCCAGCTGTTCTGCGCCGGGCGGGCCGGAGAGCGATTCGGGGTCCGCAACAGCGGAGCTGTGGCCGTGGTGGAGGGGGCGGGCGACCACGCCTGCGAGTACATGACGGGCGGTGCCGTCGTCGTCCTCGGCCCGGTGGGCCGGAACATGGCCGCCGGGATGTCCGGCGGAGAGGCGTACGTCCACGATCCCGAAGGACTCCTCGCCTCCCGGGTGAACCCGCAGCTCGTAGAGCTCCGGCCGCCCACACCCGGCCAGCTCCCGTCCCTTCGCCGGCTGGTGGAGCGGCACCATCGGGCCACGGGCTCCATCCGGGCCCGCCGTCTCCTCTCCGACTGGGACCGGACCGGGGTTCAATTCGTCCGGGTGGTGGCCAAGACCGAGGTGGCCCTCATCGAGGGGGCCCTGGAGGGAACGGCGGGGGCCGGAGCCTAGCGCCGGCGAGGAAAGGCCTCGGGGAGCCGCCGCTAGACTTCGCCCTCGATGACCGACAACCCCGTGCCGCCCGGCGCCACCCGTGAAGGCATCCTCCAGATGGCCACGGATGCGATCCGGGGGACCCTGATGGAACGGCTCCAGCTGGAATGGGTGGACATCGGCTTGGAGCGCGTCGTGGCCCGGCTCCCGGTGGACGGCAACACCCAGGTCTACGGCCAGCTCCACGGCGGCGCCACGGCCGCGCTGTGCGAGACCATCGGGTCGATCGGAACCGCGGTGGCGGTGGGGCTGGAGAAACGGGTGGCCGGGATCCAGCTCTCGGTGAACCACCTCCGGGCGGTCGACGGCGGGATGATCACCGCGACCGGAACGCCCCTCCGGGTGGGACGCAGCGTGGCCGTGTGGACGATGCGGGTGGAGGACGATGACGGGAACCTGGTGGCTTCCGGGACGCTGACCGTGGCCATCCGTGAGCCGTGACCGGCACCCTCATCAACGTCGGAACGGTCGTGGCCGGCACCGCGGCCGGCACCCTGATCGGTAGTCGACTCGCCGAGCGCGTCCGGGAGACGGTCCTCCACTCGCTTGGTCTCGTAACGCTGGTGGTCGGCATGGCCCAAGCGCTGACTGCGTTCCGGCCGCCGCTCACCCGGCTGACCAGGGGAGCCGTGCTCATCGTTTTGGGCAGCGTCCTGGTCGGTGGAATCCTCGGCGAGGCCGTGGACATCGACCGCGGACTGGAACGACTGGGTGCCGCCCTGAAACGGCGGTTCGGCCGGGGGGAGGCGCGGTTCACGGAGGGGTTCGTGGTGGCGTCGCTCGTGTTCTGCGTGGGTCCGCTGGCCATCCTCGGGTCCATCCAGGACGGGCTCAACGGCGACTACCAGCTCCTGGCCGTCAAGTCCATGCTGGACGGTTTCACGTCCCTGGCGTTCGCCTCGGCGCTCGGATGGGGGGTGGGCTTCTCGGCCCTCGTGATCCTGGTCTATCAGGGGACGCTGACGCTCTCGGCTTCGGCGGTGGCCGGCGCGTTCTCCCCGGCCATGATCGCTGCGATGTCGGCGGTCGGGGGCGTCCTCATCCTGGGGATCGGCCTCCGGCTACTCGATCTTCGACACGTCCGTGTGGCCAACCTGTTGCCGGCGCTCGTCCTGGCGCCGGCGTCCGTCGCGGTGCTGGAAGCGGCCGCTTAGTTTTGTCGCACAAGTTCGCGGAGCGTTCGGATTTTTGCGCGCCGGCGACGACCGCATCGACCTGCGCGGATGTATCGAAATCCGTGCGACACAATCGGTTTCCTCGCGTTGACGACCCTGGAGCCTCCTGCTACCTTTCGACCTCGGTCCCGAGCGGCCGACGGATTCGCCGGACGCCGGACGGATAGCCGGAGCAAGCGGCTCCGACGTTAGAAGAGTCGAGACTCGACTGGCCAAGGGCCGCTCGGTCCGGACCGACGGCAACCGGCAGTCACGGGAGTTGCTCGGGACCGATGCGTGGCGGGTTCGCGGCGCCGAGTAGATAACGCTCGCGTATGGGGAAGGCGTGAGCGGCTCCAAAGGCGCCGCGGGCCCGTCCCTTCTTTTTCTCAAGTCACGACCAGGACGCCCTTCATCCCCCGGTCCGCGTGCAAG
>DASZKM010000204.1:0-8610 GCA_035947055.1 Actinomycetota bacterium | reverse complement strand
CCCTCGTAGGTCCCCAGGTAGATGTCGTCGCGGCCGTTCGCGTACACCGCGGTCAGGAGCTTCTTCACCGCCTCCTCGTGCCGGGCCTCGGTGGTGCGGATGTAGTCGTCGTAGGCGATGTCCAGCAGCTGCCACACCTCTTTCCACCGGGGCTCCATCTGGTCCACGAACGCCTGGGGCTCGAGTCCCTGTTCCGCGGCGGCCTGGGGCACCTTCTTCCCGTGTTCGTCGGTGCCGGTCAGGAACAGGACCTTCTCGCCCCCGAGGCGGTGGTACCGGGAGACGAAGTCGGTGGCCACCGTGGTGTACGCGTGACCGATGTGCGGAACGTCGTTCGGGTAGTAGATCGGTGTCGTGACGTAGAAGGTGTCCTTCACGGTCCGGACATTGTAGGGCCGCGGTGCCGACGCCCCTCTTATCGCTCGGGCCGCTCGATCAACGCGGCGTATACCCGGCGGGCCGGAACGCCCCGGCGCTTGGCCACGGCCGCGGCGGCCTCGCGCTTGCGAGCCCCCCGGGCCAGGAGCTCGCGGGCCTCGGCGACCAGGGCTTCGTCGGAGGGCGCCTCCGGTACCCCCGCTCCTTCGACCACCACCACCACCTCGCCTCGGACCTCCCCGCGCGAACGTTCGGCGACCTCCGAGAGGGATCCTCGGATCACTTCCTGGTGGACCTTGGTCAGCTCGCGGACCACGGCGACCCGGCGTTCGCCGAAGGCTTCTGCGGCCTCGGCCAGCAGCGCCGGCACCCGGCGAGGGGACTCGAACAGGATCAGGGTGCGCGTTTCGGTGGCCAGGTCCGCCAGCCGGGCCCGGCGCTCACCGGCCTTGCGGGGAAGGAACCCCTCGAACGCGAACCGGTCGGTGGCCAGCCCCGATACGGCCAGCGCGGCCAGCGCCGCCGAGGGCCCGGGGGCCACGTCCACGGTGATCCCCTCTTCGACGCAGGCCGAGACCAGTCGATAGCCGGGATCCGAGACCAGCGGCATGCCGGCGTCGGACACCAACGCCACCTCGCGTCCGCCCCGAAGGTGCTCGAGGAGCTCGGGGACCCGCCGCCGCTCGTTGCCGTCGTTGAACGAGATGAGCTTTGCGCCCGCGATCCCCAGGTGCGATAGGAGGCCTCTGGTGCGCCGGATGTCCTCGCAGGCGATCACGTCCGCCCGGGCCAGGACGTCGCGGGCCCGCTCCGTCAGATCGCCGAGGTTCCCGATCGGCGTGCCCACCAACCACAGCGTTCCGGCCACGTTCCCATTATCGGGTTCGTTCGTCGGCTGGCCCTCGGATGGCTCAGGGCGGATCCGCGGCCGGGGGCAGCCACGCCGGAAGGATCCATTGCAGGACGAAAGCCGCCGGACTGCGATCCAGATCCTCTCCGCCCGCCAGCACCGAGCGGGCGGCGATGCCGGCCTCCGGCGAATCGATGACGCCGGTGTGCGTGGTATCGATGATCCCGGCCGGCACGCCGGGGACCTCCTGTCCCTCGGGCGCGGCGACCACGTCGAACGTGGTGAGGAGCGTCACCGCCCGGGTGCCGGGCGGCAGCGGCTGAGCGAACACCGACTCCAACCCGTCCGCGCGAGCCAGGAGCTCGCGGGCCAAGGGAGCATCCGGGTCGAACGTTCCGATCCCCAATGTCCGGGAGATCCACGACAGCACCCGGAGGACGTCGGCGCCCACCCGGCCCTCCCCGGCCAGGCCCGGCGGCGGGTACGCCACGGGCGTATGCCCGAAGCCGGCCAGAGCGATGACGTGCGAGATGCCCGTAGCCTGCCCGGTGGCGATGACCTGCCAGGCGATGGCCGCACCCTGCGAATGGGTCACGATCACCACGGGCGCGCCCCCCGTGGTCTGCGCAATCGCCGCCAGCTGCCCGGCCAGGGTGGCCGTCAGCTCGGCCAGGGGTCGCTGCGTGTCCTCGCGGACATACGGCTCGTGCAGACGGATGGGACAGACCGCCTCGCCCTGCTGGGCGGTGCGGTCCTTGGGAGCCCGCGGTGCGGGAGGCCTGGGACCCCTGTACGAGTAGTAGTACACGCGGTCACACGGGAACCCGATGCCCCGGGGGTCGAGTCCATACAGCGAGCCGTACCCGCTGGACGTATCGACGCCCGGTACGAGGAACAGGACCGGTCGCTGCTGCGGCCGTTGTTGCCCAACCAGGACGGCAGGCCCGGGGGACGTTCCCGGGACGAGCACCAGCGTCAACGCCAGCGCCGCGTGCCGCCGACGCCGCAGGGCCGCCGAGCCGTGCAGCGTCCACCACGTCAGCGCCGCGGACAGCGCGACCAGCACGACGGCGGCCCACGGACCGGTGCGGGCCAGGGCCCCCAACACAACCAGCCCCGCCAGATAGAGGAACAGCCCGTGCAGACGGGCGGACCGCGTTCCCCCGGCCACCCGGGAGAGTCGCCGCGTCCCGATCACCACGGCGGCGAGGGACAGGCCCAGGCCGACCCACGCGTACCAGGCGTAGACGGCGGCCAGGCCCGCGAACTCGAGCAGCGCTCCAGCGGCCAACGGTACGACCGCTCCGAGGTACAGCCGGATCGCGGAGCGATACCGCGCCCAGAACCCGGCCCCGGCCCGGCCGGGGCCGAGGAGGAACGCGAGCAACGCGCTGCGGGCGGCGACCGAGACCAGTGCTCCCACCGCGAAGGCCTGCCAGGTGTGCGCCCGAGCGGCCAGGAGCCGCAGGTCGAACCCCAGATCCAGCGGTGGGATGGCCACCGCGTGCACCAGGCCCGGCCAGCGCGGAAGCGCTCCGGCCGCGGCCATGACCACCACGACCAGCGCCAGCACCGCGAGCCCGAGCGGCCTCAGGCTGGCCGGCACCAGCCGCCCCGTCCTACGCGCGGAACCGGAACGTGAGGACATCGCCGTCGTTGACCACGTAGTCCTTGCCTTCGGATCGGATGAGCCCACGCTCCCGGGCGGACGCCAGGGATCCCGCCTCGGCCAGCGCCTCCGCCGCGGCGACATCGGCCTTGATGAATCCCCGAGCCATGTCGGTGTGGATCTCGCCCGCCGCGCCAACCGCCGTCGTTCCCTCGGGAACCAGCCATGCCCGGCACTCCGCGGATTCGATCGAGTAGAACGTGATCAGCCCAAGGAGCCGTCGCGCGGCATCGGCGATGCGTGCGGTCCCCCGTTCCGACACGCCGTAGGCATCCAGGAGCTCCGCCGCTTCCCCCTCGGGGAGGTCCTCCACCTCCTCTTCGAGCTTGGCGCACACCGCCACGACCTGGCCGGGAAGGGGGTACCGGGCAACCACGTCGTCGACCTCGCCGGCGTCTTGTTCGCCGACATTGAGCACGATCAGCATCGGCTTCGCCGTCAGCAGGAACAGCTCGCGGATGCGGCCCACATCGTCGGGAGACAGCGCCCCGGCGACGGGCTCACCGCGCTCCAGGGCTTCCTTCGCCCGGACCAGGGCCGCGGCCCGCTCGCGCTCCGCTCCGTCCCGGCTGCCGGCGGCCCGCTTCCCTGCGCGTTCGGCCCCCCGCCCGATGGTCTCCAGGTCGGCCAGGGCCATCTCGGTGATCAGCGTGTCGAGGTCCCGAGCGGGATCGATGTCGCCCTCGGGATGGGGCACGGCCTCCGCGGGGAACGCCCGGAGCACCAGCAGCAACGCGTCCATCTCCCGAACGTGCCCCAGGAAGCGGTTGCCCAGACCTTCCCCCCGATGTGCGCCGCGGACCAGCCCGGCGATGTCCACGAACCGGATGTGGGCGGGGACCACCTTTTCCGGGCGGAGCGCCGCCGCCAAGCGCTCCAGCCGGGGATCCGGCACCGCCGTCTCGCCGACGTTCGGATCGGTGGTGGTGAACGGATGGGGAGCCACCCCGGCGTGAGCCCGGGCCAGCGCGTTGAACAGCGTCGATTTTCCGGCGTTGGGCAACCCAACGATGCCCACCCTGAGCATGCGGGCAGGTTCTATCCTGGGCGGCGGACACGTGCCACTGTGAGACCAGCCTGGAAAGCCGCTCTGATCATCGGCGCCATCACGTTGGTGGCCGGCGGTCTTCGTCTGTACCGACTGTCACAGCCGGATGAGAAGGTCTTCGACGAGGTCTATTACGCGTCCGACGCATGTTGGTACGCGGGGCATCCGTTCCAGGCCTGCGGGCTGAAGGACGATGCGGAGCGCTCGTGGGTCCATCCTCCGCTGGGCAAGATGCTGATCGCGGTCGGCATCGACGGCTTCGGCAACCGACCGTTCGGTTGGCGGTTCACCGCGGCGATGGCCGGCACGGCCACCATTGCGCTGGCCGGAATGCTGGCCTTCTTGTTGTTCGCGTCGGCCGGCTGGGCGGCGGTCGGGGCAGTGCTAGCCGCAACCGAGCACCTCCTGTTCGTCCAGTCACGCGTGGCGATGCTGGACGTGTTCCTGACGATGTTCGTGGTCCTGGGGTTCGTCCTGCTCGTCGCCGACCGGCTCCATCCCATGCGGTACCGGCCACTGCGGGTGGCCGCGGGGGCGGCATTCGGGCTGGCCATCGCGGTGAAGTGGTCGGGCGTGCTGGCCCTGCTGGCGGCGATCGTCCTGGCCCTGGCCTGGGAACGCACCCGGCGAAAGACTGAGGGCGAGGAACGGCCGCTGCGCCGGGCCCTACGGGAGCAAGGATTGCCGCTGTACCTGTCCCTGGTGATCGTCCCGTTCGTCGCGTACGCGCTGACGTGGATCCCCTGGCTGGCTGAACGAAGCTTCGACGTTGTCGACTGGGCGGGGCATCACGGTGACATGGCGGGCTATCACCTCGGGCTGGACACCATCGGCGAGGACGGCGAACCGATCCACCCATACATGTCTCGGGCCTGGTCCTGGTTGTTGCTGAGCCGGCCCGTGTCCTACTTCTGGCAGGGGGAGCCGAACTGCTGCGCAGAGATCCTGGGGATGGGCAGCCCGCTGTTGTTCTGGGGAGGGCTCCTGGTCATCCCGTATCTGGCGCTGGCGTGGCGCGGCCGCCGGGACTGGCGGGCCGGTGCGTTGCTCGTCCCGATCCTGGCCCAGTTCCTCCCCTGGCTACTCGTGAGCCGCCCCCTGTTCCTCTTCTACATGGCGCCGGTGACGCCGTTCCTCGCGCTGGGTACCGCGTACGCCGCGCGGGATCTGCTCGGCGTGCGGCTCGATCAACGGCTGGCCATGGCCGGCACGGCCGCGGTGGTCGTCGTGAGCATCGCCCTATTCGCATTCTTCTGGCCGGTGCTCACCGCGTCGACCATCTCGACCGAAGCGTGGCAGAACCGCATGTGGTTCGACGGGTGGATCTAGTGCCGGGCCCTCGAGGGGAACCTCGATAATGCAGCGATTCGAGCGACTGGTGGCCGAAGCCATCGACCAGCTACCGGCCTGGGTCCACGAGCGTCTGGACAACGTGGACGTTCTGGTGGAGGACGAACCACCCCCCGACGAGCCGGGCCTGCTGGGAGTGTACGAGGGAATCCCTCTCACCGAGCGGGGCGTGGACTACTACGGTGCCCTTCCCGACCGGATCACGCTGTTCCGCAGGACGATCGAGAGGGCCGCCGGCGGAGATGACGACGCCGTGAAGCGAGTGGTGGCCGACACCGTGGTCCACGAGGTGGCCCACTTCTTCGGCATCTCCGACGAGCGACTTCACGAGCTGGGTCGCGACTAGCTGCTCCTGGGCCCCGCACGCTGCACTAGGATTCCGCCGTGGCCCGCATCACCCTCGCCCGGGGTGATATCACGCAGCAACGCGTCGACGCGGTGGTGAACGCCGCCAACTCCACCCTGCTCGGCGGCGGAGGGGTCGACGGGGCCATCCACCGGGCCGGGGGTCCGGCCATCCTCGAGGAATGCAGGCGCCTTCGGGCCGAGCGCTATCCGGACGGGCTCCCCACCGGGCAGGCCGTGGCCACCACGGCCGGGAACCTGCCGGCGAGGTGGGTGATCCATACGGTCGGTCCCGTGTACTCGAAGCGGGAGGATCGATCGGCCCTGCTGGCAAGCTGCCACGCGGAATCCTTGAAGGTCGCGGATGAGCTCGGCGCCCGAACCGTTGCCTTCCCCGCCATCTCCACCGGCGTGTACGGCTACCCGGTGGACGAAGCCGCTCCGGTGGCCATCGATGCGGTTCGCTCTACAGATTCTGGCGTGGAGGAGGTTCGGTTCGTGCTGTACGACGACGATGCCCACCGGGCGTTCGCAGCGGCGCTGGCCCGCTCCCATCGATGAGACGAAGCGCCGCCCTGGCAACCGTCCTCGCCATGTGGCTGGCTTCGCCCGATGCGGCCCCGGCCCGGCGGGCCTCGCCGCAGGGCCACGTTCCCTCCATCTACCGCATCCGGGTCGTGGTCTCCACCGCGGCCCCGTTCGCGCGAGTTTCGCTGGACGACCCCGCCGTGATGATCGAAGGACGCAGGACCTTGAGCCGGGGTCCCGGGACGGTGGGCGTCTTCGACGGGTTCGGAGGAGCGGTCCGGGTGACGGGCCAGGGCACCGGCCGGCGTCCATCCACCGCCGGGTTCGTGGTGGCCGTGTCCCCGCTGGGCGCTCGAAGGCTGCGGTTCGTGAGCGCTCGGGAAGGCCGGGGGCGGATCGAGGTGGCCGTCCACAATCTCAACGACACGCGTCCCGTTCCGCTGGCTAGCGTGGTGCATCGCCGCGGCGCAACGCACGCGTTCACCGTGCCGCTGCCCAAGGTGACGGCCCGCGGACCCGCGCCGCGGACTGCCCCGCTCCCCCCGAAGACGCTGGCCTTCTACTACGCCTGGTACCGGGGGAGCGACTGGATCGACGGCTCCAAGCCGACGGCGCGGTACAACGTCAACCCCGATCCGTACGACAGCGCGGACCCTCGGGTGATCGATCGTCATTTCGCCCAGGCCGACGTGGCGAAGCTCGACGGGTTCATCGTCTCCTGGTGGGGACGGGACACACCCAGCGACCACAACCTGCCGGCGCTGCTCGCTCGGGTTCCCAAGGGGTTCGAGATCGCCCTGTACCTGGAGGTGCAGGGCCACCGGTTCCGGACGCCCGCCGACATCATCGGCGAGCTCGACTACGCGCTGGACCGTTACGGCTCATCGCCGCACTACCTCCGGGTCGGGGGACGACCCGTCGTGTACGTGTACTCCTCGAAAGCCGTGCTCCGCGGGGCCGGCCAGGCAGAGAACCCCGACTACCGTCTGGTGTGGCATGAAGTGGTCCGGGGCCTCCGCGCTCGCGGACACCGCCCCGTGCTGATCGGCGACGGAACCGACCCCGAGGACCTTTCGGTGTTCGGTGGGTTGCACACCTACGGCACCACGCTCGTCTCCGAGGAGGCAGAGCTGGAACGGCGGATGGCCCTCACCGCTCGGGCGTACTCGGCCGTGCACGGGGGGAGGCGCCGGATCTGGGCCTCCTCGGTGTTCCCCGGCTACGACGACCGTCACATGCGCGGACCGAGCCGGCAGTACGTGCCACGTGACGGAGGCGCCTTCTACGCCGCGCAGTGGTGGACGGCGGTGGCCGGCGACCCCGATCAGGTGGTCGTGGTGTCGTTCAACGAGTGGCCGGAAACCACGAACATCGAGCCGAACCTCGAATGGCAGGACCACTACCTGCAGCTCACCGCGCAATGGGCGTCCCGGTATCGCCGCTCGCGCTAGCTCAGGTTTACCTCCAAGCGCACCCTGGGTAACACCTCCTTCGGAGGCGTTCGGATGAACCTCAGGAAGATCATCCGAAGACGCGTCCGGCATGGGGGAAAGGGGACGCGGTTGGCGGCGGATATCGACGCCGCGCTCACCGTCAATCTCGGTGAAGGCCGTTCCCACTCATCCGTACGGTCGCGCCGACGGATCGTCCAGCGCCCCGAACCGGAGCACCACGACCCGGATCCGAACCGGGAAGGAGGTGACTGAGGATGGGCGAGCAGGAGTATCGAAGGCTCACCAAGGAAGAGCTCGATCGCCTCGCCGGTGAAGAGTTGCCGGAGAAGGCGGCGATGTCGTTGGTGAACGCCAACGTGGCCATCCCCATCAACGCCGCTATCGCGGCCAACGTGCTGTCCGACAACGCGATCGCGTACGCCGATGCCGCGCAGGATGCGGCCATCGACCAAGGCGCCGGCAGCTCCGGCGGCTAGAGGAGGTCGACATGACGCAGGAGAACGTGGAATACAAGCGGCTGACCAGAGATGAGCTCGAGGCCCTCGCCGGCGAGCAGCTGCCGGAGAAGGCCGCGATGTCGCTGATCAACGCGAACGTCGCCGCACCGATCAACGCGGCGATCGCGCTGAACGTGGCCAGCGACAACTCCATCGCGTACGCGAACGCCGAGCAGGACATCGATATCGATCAGTCCGCCGGCAGCGCTGGCGGATAAGGAGGCCGACATGGCCAAGGAGAACGCTGACTACAAGCCGCTGACCAGGGAGGAGCTGAACCAGCTGGCCGGTGAGGAGCTGCCCGAGAAGGCAGCCATGTCGCTCATCAACGCGAACCTCGCCGCACCGGTGAACATCGCCCTGGCGGCGAACGTGCTTTCCGACAACTCGGTTGCCTACGCCAACGCCGAGCAGAGCGTGGACCTCGATCAGTCCGCTGGCAGCGTGGGCAGCTAGCACCGAGAGGGAGCGGGACGAGGGGCGGCTCGGAT
>DASZKM010000203.1:0-5980 GCA_035947055.1 Actinomycetota bacterium | reverse complement strand
CGACCGGGGCCCATGCTTGGCCCGTCCCAACCTTGTGAAAGATTTCACAAGCATTGAGGGAATGATACCGCGACCGGGGCGGGTGCCACACTGGAGCGATGGAGTTCGCTGAGGCGCTGAACGCGTGGTGGGGGCCGGCCCTGGCTTTCGCCGCCGGGGTCGTGTCGTTCGCGTCGCCGTGCGTCCTTCCGGTGGTTCCCGGCTACCTCTCGTTCATCTCCGGAACGCAGGCCCGCGAGGAGCGCCAGCCCATCGCTCCCATGCTTCTGTTCGTTCTCGGGTTCGCGGCGGTGTTCTCCGCCCTGGGGGCGTTCTCCGGCGTGTTCGTCCGGGTGTTGCGCTCGGAGGAGGGACAGTGGGTAGCGGGGGGCCTGGTGATCGCCATCGGTGTGCTGATGATCCTGTACGCGCTGCGGGTGGGCTCGCCGCTGCTGTTCGCCGAACGGCGCCCGTTCCTGGCCCGGCTGAGGCCCGGCCCGGCCTCGGCCGTCCCGCTTGGGATGGCTTTCGCGGCGGGCTGGACCCCATGCATCGGGCCGGTGCTGGCGGCCATCCTCACCCTGGCGGGGGCGCAGGGCGGAGGTGTGTGGGGAGCCGCGCTGCTGTTCTTCTACTCGCTGGGGCTGGGGCTCCCGTTCGTTCTTCTCGGTCTCGGTGTGACACGGCTCTTGCGGGCGCTCACCTTCGTCAAGCGCAACTATCACTGGTTCGCGGGGGTAGGAGGCGCTTTGCTGGTGGCCATCGGGATCCTGCTGGTTACCGGCACGTGGGAGCAGCTGCTGGTTCGGCTCGGGCTGCTGCAGCTCATCCAGAACTTCAACCCGCCGCTGTAGCCCCAGCGCCTACAATCGCCCGCCGGCCCATGCCTTCGTTCTCCGAGACCACCTACCGCTCCGTCGTCGCGGTATGGCGAACCCTGCGGTCGATGCGAACCGCGCTCATCCTTCTGCTCCTTGTCGCGGTGGCCAGCGTCTTCGGGTCGCTCGTTCCTCAGGTGAACACTGCGCCGGGGGCGGTGGCCGACCTGTTCCGCGATCGCCCCCTGCAGGCCGCCGTGTACCGCGCCCTGGGCCTGTTCGACGTCTATGGGTCGTGGTGGTTCACGCTGGCGTACGTCCTGCTGCTCATCTCGCTGGCATCGTGTCTGGTTCCCCGGACCCGGGCCCTGTTCCGCGGCCTCCGCCAGCAACCTCAGCCGGTCGGCGACCTGCAGGGGATGCGGCTGTTCGCCGAAGGCGTGGTTCGCGGCGACACCGACGTGGCCCTCGACCGGTCGCGGCGGATCCTCCGGCGGCGGCGGTTCCGGGTGGCGCCCGCGGCGCCGGGCCTGGCCGCCGAGAAGGGCGCCGCGCGGGAGAACGGCAGCCTGATCTTCCACTGGTCGCTGTTCCTCCTGCTGGTCGGGGTGGTGATCGGGAAGGGGTTCGGGTTCACGGCACAGGCCACCGTGATCGAGGGCGAGACCTGGACCGAGTCGCACGCGTCCTACGATCTCCCGCCGCAGGAGGGCCGGTTCTTCGGCGAGGGGATGCACGCCGGTTTCCAGCTCCGCGTGGAGGACTTCGACGCCTCGTATCACCCGTCGGGCGTCCCTCGTGACTTCGTCACCCGGGTGGAGGTCATCGACTCCGCGGGCCGTTCGACGGGGGAGCGGCAGATCAGGGTGAACGAGCCGCTGTCGTTTCAGGGCGTGAAGGTGTACCAGCAGGGCTACGGGTGGGCCCCGGTGATCGATGTTCGTCGGGACGGGCGACCATTGACCGAGCACCCGGTGGTGTTCGTCACCGACACGCCCAACGACCAGCGGCAGCCGTGGCGCGGAGTGATCAAGCTGCCCTCGCTTCGCCCGCAGGTCGGGCTGGAATTCGAGCTGTTCCCCGATCCGGTGGCGGGCGTGGCCGGTGCGCCGATGCTGGAGGCCAGGAATCCCTTCCTCTCCTTCCAGGCCTGGCGGGGGGACCTCCGGCTGACGGCGGCGCAGAGCGTCTTCTCGCTCGACAAGCGGGGCCTCCGGCCCTGGCGGAGCGGCGGGATCGGGCTCGGGCAGTCGACGACGCTGCCCGGCGGGCTGACCGTGTCATTCCCGGAGCTCCGCGAGTACACGCAGTTCCTGGTGAAGCGGGATCCCGGCACGTGGATCATGCTCGCCGCCGCGCTGCTCATCGTGCTGGGGCTGATCCCCGCGCTGTACTCCAGCCGACGACGGGTATGGGTCCGGGCGGTTGCGGCCGACGGTGACGGGACGCTGCTGCAGGTCGGCGGGTTCGCGTTGCAGCGGCGTGCCGCGTTCGAGGAGGAGTTCCGGGCCCTCGCCGACGAGTTGGTAGGGTGACCGCCGTGTCGACCGAAGCGCTGACGCAGCTGTCCAACACGACGTTCGGGATCACGCTCATCCTGTACCTGTTGGCCGCGGTGGCCTCCTTCCATCACCTCGCGTTTCACCGGCGGGGCGTGCTTACCACCGGCCGGGTGATGGGGTGGACCGGTCTTGCCGTGCATGCCGCATCCGTGGTGTCGCGTGGGCTGGCCGCCGGCCGGGTTCCGTGGGGGAACCTGTACGAGTACGTCACGGTGGTCGGGCTGCTGGTGGTCGCCGCCTATCTGTTCACCGAGCGGGTCTGGCGAACCGAGGCCCTGGGCGGGTTCGTGTTGGCTCTCGTCGTCGCCGGAATGGGTGGGGCCACGCTGATCTACGTGCCACCGGGGCCGCTGGTGCCCGCCCTGAACTCGTACTGGCTCCGGATCCACGTGGTCATGGCCATGATCGGCTCCGCGCTGTTCACCCTGGGGTTCGTGTTTACCGTGCTGTCGCTGCTGCAGGTCCGGAAGGAGCGCCGTCATGCTGCAGCGCTGACCCCGGCCCGAGCGCCGGCGTTGGTGGGTGCGGATGGCGGGGGGGAGCGGCCGGCGGACTACGTTCCCGCCGAGGAGCCGGATGGGTCCTCAGCGCCCGCTGCGCCCCGGGGACGTCTCCCGTCGGCGACCACGCTCGACCGTCTCGCGTACCGGACCATCGTGTTCGCGTTTCCCATTTGGACCATGGCTGTCATCTTCGGCGCGATCTGGGCCGAGGAGGCGTGGGGACGCTACTGGGGGTGGGACCCCAAGGAGGTCTGGTCGTTCATCACCTGGGTGGTGTTCGCGGCGTACCTCCACGCCCGGGCCACGGTGGGATGGCGCGGCACCCGCGCGGCGGTCCTGGCCATCGTGGGGTTCGGGGCACTGGTGTTCAACCTGATCGTGGTGAACACGGTGATCGCCGGCCTGCACTCGTACGCCGGCTGATCAGGCGACGACGACCGACCCGCTCATCTGCGGGTGCACGTCGCACTGGAAGTAGTACGTGCCGGGATCGGGCGACGGGAACGTGTACTCGATGGTGTCCGGCCCCGTGATGATCTCTCCCTGAAACACGGCGTCGCCGCCTGCCTCCGTGTAGATCGAGACGTTGTGCGGGATCCCGGCGTCCTGATTGTCGAAGGCGATCACCGCTTCGTCACCGGCCCGCAGGCTTAGCTCGGTGGTGTCGAAGGCCAGGCCCCTGGCCGCCACCTCGATCGAACCGCCCGCCGCCTGCTCTTCGGCCGCGCCCGGGGGTCCCGCCTGCGGAGCCTCCTGACCCGAACCCGGAGCCGCTCCCGCCTCGCCGCCCGGGGCCTTCTCCGAGGGTGCCTCCTCGGCGGGCGGCGCGGCGTGCTCGCCAGCCGCGGCCTCTTCGGCGACGTGGCTCACGATGGGCCGCTCACCGAGCACCGCGCCGGCGATCCCTCCGCCCAGGATGGTGGCCACCAGAACAGCGATCAGGAACACGAACCCCCGCGTTCCCCGGATGGTCGCAGCCAGCGCGCACCCCACCAGGATGTTCGTGGCGAACAGCAGCGCCACCCATGGCGCCAGGGTCTCCGGGACGGCCAGCAGGATCCGGGAGAACGCGAAGATCAGCAGGGCCAGGAACACGAACGCGCCCAGGGGGATCCCGATCCCGAGCACGGCCCGCCGCCGAGCCTCGGCACTCACGTGGCGACCCCGGCCCGGTTGATCTCCCGCTCCACGTCCTGCCACGGAGGCGCGTCGCTGCCGGTTCGTTCGTCCTCGGCGTGCCACCGGAAGAACAGAACCGCGATGAATCCCCACAGGATGAATCCGCCGACCAATTTCATGATCAGACCGGCGATCCGCTGATCCACCACGGGATCCACCCCGATCAGAGGCGACGCCAGCCCATAGAACGCGTAGATCGGCCCGTCGGCGAACGTCAGGAACGACGCGGGAACGGTGGGAACGATCGACTGGGCGAAGAGGTAGAGCATCTGCGCGGGATACCGGAGGCGACGGATCTCGGCGATCGGGCTGAGCACCGGCATCCACATCAAGAGCGCCGTTCCCATCAGCGTGGCGTGCAGCGCGAAGTGAGCCACCTCGGAGCGCACCGCCAGGTCCACGATCACCGGCCAGTGGCTGAACGCGATGAACCCGTTGAAGAGGAGCAGGGCGGGAAGCGGCCGGGCCAGGTTCTTCACCGCGGCGCGAAGCCACGGCGGCCGGAGGAGGCTCCGGAGCATCCAGCCCGGCGTTCCCGCCAGGAGCAGCGGCGGCGCGACCAGGCTGATCAGGAGGTGCTGGACCATGTGAACGCTGAGGAGCCGTTCCTCGGCCAGCTCGTGAACGGGCCAGTCGGCGGCCACCCACAGCACGGCCAGGCCGGCCACGAACGCTCCGACCTGGCTCGGGGTGGCCGGAGGATCGCCCGGCGACACGTGCCGGGGCCCCCACCGGCGAAGGGCGATGGCGTATCCACCCCCGAGCACGGCGATCAGCGCCCAGACGTCGGGGTGCGGGTGCCAGCCGATGGGATCAGGCACGGGCACGGCGGAGCAGCCTCGGACGGATCAGGAAGAAGAACAAGAGGACCACCACGAACGCCACGCTGAGCGAAGAGGTCACCGCGTCCCGGCGGAACATCACCAGCACGGCCAGGAAGATGGACAGCGCCAGGATGACCCCGGTGACGAACAGCCGTTTGAAGATGGGGCTCTCGAACCGCAGATGCATGAACCACAGCACCACGAGCGAGAACTTGATGACCATCAGGACCAGCAGCGAGGCCACCACCACCGAGCTGGGCAGGAAGTTCAGGTAGAACAGCGCGACCTCCAGGCCGGTGACCACGGCTAGAACGATGGCGATGACGATGTACTCGCGGGGTCCGGGGTGCGCCGCCTCGGCGTGCCCGGCTTCCTGGTCGTACCCGGTGTCCGGCCGTCCGGGCTGAGGGGACTCGATCACGGGATCAGGTAGACCACCGTGAAGATGACGATCCACACGATGTCCACGAAGTGCCAGTACAGGCCGACCAGCTCGACCCGCAGGGCGTTCGACTGGGGCAGCCGTCCGGCCAGCGACATCCCGTACAGCGTGAGGAGCATGAGGATCCCCACCGTGACGTGTGCGCCGTGGAACCCGGTGAGGACGAAGAAGCTGGTCCCGAACAGATTCCGGGTCAGGGTCAGCCCTTCCTTGATGAACACCGTGAACTCGAACACCTGCCCGCCGACGAAGGTGATCCCGAGCAGCGCGGTGGCCAGCAGCCACGCGCGCAGCTTCCGGTGGTCGCCTCGCTGGATGGCGTTCAGGGCCAGGACCATGGTCAGGCTGCTCATCAGCAGCACGAACGACGACACCGAGGTGTACGGGATGTCGTAGACGTCTTCGGGATACGGGCCCACCAGGCTGCGGCCTCGGTACAGCAGGTACGTGGCGATCAGCGACCCGAAGAACAGGCACTCGGAGCCCAGGAACGCCCACATCCCGAGCTTCCGGTTGTCGAGGCCGGTCGCGGTGTGCGGCTCGTGGACGGCCTCGGGAACGGCTCGGGCGGCCATCTACTCCTCGGCCACGGGCTCGAGGCTCCACCCGAACAGCCCGCCCAGGGTGACCAGCCCGCCGAGGACCGCCGCCGGCCACCAGTAGATCAGCCCGT
>DASZKM010000202.1:0-5898 GCA_035947055.1 Actinomycetota bacterium | reverse complement strand
CTCGAGGGTCGACTCGGTCCGCGCTCGGACGAAGGGGTCCCCGCTCCACGGCCTCGAGGATTTCTGGAAGGGCCGTCCGCGCTTGGGCTATGCGGTGGTGGCCGGCCTGGAGCACGAGAAGTGGATCGAGCCGTTCTGGGGCGGGCCGCGGACCTACGGCTACGAGTGGGTCACGCTCGAAGACGAGAAGAAGCGCTCCTCCTGGCTCGAGCCGAAGGATCCCCCGCGGGGAGGTTCCGGGCTTCTCCGGCAATTCCGGTCCTGGTTGAAGAAGAGCGGATGACGCTCCGGCCGTCCTCCGTCATCATTGCCACGTGAGGGAGACCGCTCGTTCGACGGCCCAGCCGGCCCTGCAGCGGATCCGCCTGCATCCGGTGACCCTCCGGTTCTCGGACCCCGCCCTTGAAGCCGCCTTCCAGGCCGACTATTTCCGGCACGCCATCGTCAACCTGCGAGTCGCCCTGGCCGGCGGGGCGGTCCTCTTGGCCGTCTGGGGGATCGTGCTCCACGGGCAGATCCTGGCCGTGCAGGACCGCCAGTTCGACGTGATCACTCGGTACGGCGTGTTCATCCCTCTGGTCCTCATCACGTTCGGGCTGACCTTCATCCGTGGCTTCGAGCGGGTGTGGGAATGGGTGACGGTCGCGCTGGCCACGGTCCTGCTTCTGCTGTTCCTGTACTCCGCCTCTCAGATCCTGACCATGCCCACCGAGTACGGGTACGTGGGGCTCATTCTGATCACAGCGTTCAACTACACGCTGGTTCGTCTCCGTTTCGTTCTGATCGTGTTCCTCACCCTGGTCGCGGTTGGGATCTACATCCCCTACGCCGTGTCCGCCGTATACATCTCCGGCGTGACCACGCTGCTGGCGATCCTGTTCTTGACATCGTTCGGAGCGTTGGGGTGCTTGGCCGCGTACCGGATAGAGCGGAACCAGCGCGTGCTGTTCCTCCGAGAGCGTCAGTTGGACCTCGAGCGGGAGCGCTCGGACAACCTGCTGCTGAACATCCTGCCGCAGGCGATCGTGGACCGGCTGAAGGCCCGGAGCGGCGACGGCCGCGTGGCCGACGCGCTCGACGAGGTCAGCGTGGTGTTCGCCGATGCGGTGAACTCGACGGGGGAGGCGGCTAAGAGCTCCCCCGAGGAGTTCGCGGACGCGCTCGATGAGCTGTTCAGCAAGTTCGATCGGATCGCGGACCGGAACGGCCTGGAGAAGATCAAGACGATCGGCGACGCGTACATGGCCGTGGCGGGAGCACCGGTGCCGATGGAAGACAACGCGGCCGCGGCGGCAAACATGGCGTTGGAGATGATCGAGGAGGCCGGGAAGTGCAACTGGCCATCAGGGGTACCGGTGCAGGTTCGCGTCGGGGTAGCCACTGGCCCAGCAGTTGCCGGCGTGATCGGTCAGCGGAAGTTCGCCTATGACATCTGGGGCGACACGGTGAACCTAGCTAGCCGGCTGGAGGCCAACGGCGAACCGGGCCGCGTCCTCGTGTCATGGAAGACGGCTGAGCGGCTCGAAGGACGCTATGAATTCGGCGAGCCCGAGGTCATCGACATCAAGGGAAGGGGCACAACCCCCGTCCGGTTCCTCCACTCACCCCGATCAAGAATGGCAGCGCGAACCATCGCACCATGAACTGGATAGTCAATGGGTGAGGGACCGGGGTTCTACCTCTATCTCGATCGTTCAGGCGAGTACCGGTGGCGCCTCCTGGCAGCCAATAACGAAATTGTGGGTCGAGCGGCTTGTCCGCCGCTACCTGGACCGACTCAGGTCAGCAGCAGAAAATGCGCTTCGCGCTTCTGGCTATTCGCCGTAGCGTTCCGGCATGACGGAGCCCTGACTAGCGCTCGTTTCGGGCAAATCGGGCAGATTCGGGCCCGGCTGAGCACCCCGGGATACAGTTAGCCCCACACCCCAGGAGACGAGATGCCCGAGACCAAGACCAAGCACGTCTACGACTTCCGCGAGGGCAACAAGGAGATGAAGGACCTCCTTGGGGGCAAGGGGGCCAACCTCGCGGAGATGACCAACCTCCGCCTCCCGGTCCCGCCCGGGTTCACCATCACCACCGAGGCCTGCCGCGAGTACCGCCGCAAGGGGAAGATCCCCGCCGGCCTGTTCCGGGAGGCCGACGAGCACCTTCGGGCCATGGAGAGCGAGATGGGCCGCAAGCTGGGGGACATCGACAACCCCCTGCTGGTCTCGGTGCGTTCCGGCGCCAAGTACTCCATGCCCGGGATGATGGACACCGTCCTCAACCTGGGGCTCAACGACCGCTCGGTCCTCGGGCTGGCCCGCCAGGCCGGCAGCGACCGCTTCGCCTTCGACTCCTACCGCCGGTTCATCCAGATGTTCGGGAAGATCGTCATGGACATCCCCGGCGAGCTGTTCGAGGACGCCCTGGACAAGGCCAAGGCCCGCAAGGGCCCGAACGCCAAGGACACCGACCTCGAGGCCGTCGACCTCATGAACCTGGTGGGGCGGTTCAAGAAGATCGTCCGCGACTACGCCGGCCGCCTGTTCCCCAACGACCCCCGCGAGCAGCTGGGCATGGCCATCGAGGCCGTGTTCCGCTCGTGGGACAACGAGCGGGCCAAGGTCTACCGCCGCGAGTACGGGATCCCCGACGACCTCGGCACCGCGGTCAACGTGGTGGCCATGGTGTTCGGGAACCTGGGCGAGGACTCGGGCACCGGCGTGGCGTTCACCCGTGACCCGGCCACCGGCGAGCAGGGCTACTACGGCGACTACCTCCCCAACGCCCAGGGGGAGGACGTGGTGGCCGGCATCCGCAACACGCTCCCGCTGACCGATCTCCGCCGGCTGAACCCCGACGCGTTCCGCCGCCTCACCGACATCATGACCAAGCTCGAGAAACACTACCGCGACATGTGCGACATCGAGTTCACGATCGAGAACACCAAGCTGTGGATGCTCCAGACCCGGGTGGGGAAGCGGACCGGCCGGGCCGCGGTGAAGATCGCCGTGGACATGGCCAACGAGAAGCTCATCTCTCGCGAGGAGGCCGTCACCCGCGTGGAGCCCGAGCAGCTCGACCAGCTCCTGCACCCGCAGTTCGATCCGAAGGCCGACATCAAGGTGCTGGCCAAGGGGTTGAACGCCAGCCCGGGCGCCGCCGTGGGCAAGGCCGTGTTCGACGCCGACACTGCCGCGGAGTGGGGGGAGCGCGGGGAGGCCGTGATCCTGGTCCGCCGGGAGACGAACCCCGATGACCTCCACGGGATGATCGCCGCCAAGGGGATCCTGACCTCGCACGGCGGGAAGACGTCCCACGCCGCGGTGGTGGCGCGGGGGATGGGCAAGCCCGCAGTGTGCGGAGCCGAGGCGCTGAAGATCGACGCTTCCGGGAAGCAGTTCTCGGCAGACCGCAGCACGGTTCGGCAGGGCGACGTCATCGCCATCGACGGGACCACCGGCCGGGTGGTGCTCGGCGAGGTGCCGCTGTCCGAGCCCAAGCTGTCCGCGGACTTCGCCACGCTCCTGTCGTGGGCCGACGAGTACCGCCAGCTGAAGGTGCGGGCCAACGCCGACGACGGTCCGTCCGCGGCCAAGGCCCGCAAGTTCGGGGCCGAGGGCATCGGTCTGGCTCGCACGGAGCACATGTTCGGCACGCCGGGCGACCCGCGGCTGCCGATCTTCCGCCAGGTGATCCTGTCCGCGCCGGTGGCGCGGGCGGCGCAGCTCGACCTGGCCGACGCCGAGCACGAGCTGTCGGTGGCCAACCGCCGGGAGCGGGACCACGCCCAGGAGCGGGTCAAGCGGGCCCGCGAGCGGCTGAAGAAGCCCGACGTGAAGCCGTACTTCGACGGACTGAAGAAGCTGCTCACCGGACAGCGGAAGGACTTCGAGTCGATCTTCCGGGCCATGGACGGTCTGCCGGTGACCATCCGGCTCCTCGACCCCCCGCTCCACGAGTTCCTGCCGTCCTCCAAGCAGCTGGAAGTGGCCCTGGCCACGCCGCAGAGGAAGGCGTCCAAAGACCTCATCCGGGAGTTCGGCGGGCGGAAGAAGACCGAGGACGTCCTGCGGGAGGTCGTGGCCCTGGAGGAGAACAACCCGATGCTCGGGCTCCGCGGGTGCCGGCTGGGGATCCTGTACCCCGACATCTACCGGAGCCAGGCCCAGGCCATCATCGAGGCGGCTTGCAACGTGAAGGCCCGGGGCGGCGACCCGGTGGTGGAGATCATGGTGCCCCTGGTGGCGGGCAAGGAAGAGCTGGTCGAGGTGGCGGCGCAGATCCGCCAGGTGGCCGAGGAGGTCCTGGAGCGGCGAAAGGTGAAGCTGCCGTACCTGGTCGGCACGATGATCGAGCTGCCCCGGGCCGCGGTGGCCGCCGACGAGATCGCCGAGGAGGCCGAGTTCTTCTCGTTCGGAACCAACGATCTGACCCAGACCACGTTCGGCTTCTCCCGCGACGACGTCGAGGGCAAGTTCATGGCCCGGTACCTCGAGGAGAGCATCCTGGCCACCAATCCATTCGAGACCCTCGATATCGCCGGCGTCGGGGAGTTCGTCAAGGTGGCCTGCGAGCGTGGGCGGAAGACCCGCGAGGACATCAAGCTGGGGATCTGCGGAGAGCACGGCGGGGACCCCGCGTCGGTGACGTTCTTCCACCAGGTGGGCTTGGACTATGTGTCCTGCTCGCCGTACCGGGTGCCGATCGCCCGGCTGGCCGCGGCCCACGCGGCACTCGGCGAGCGCGAGGAAGCCTCGAAGTAGAAATCCCCCGGACGGGGGATTCATCCGAACGACCTCTCGTCCTATCCTGCCCGCGTTGTTGACGGCACCGGTCACCTCCTCCACCGGTCGGATCGGAAGGAGGTGGGAACCTGGTGCGACTTCGTGCGCTCAGGGGATGGAAGCTCGCCGCCGCGACCACCACGCTGGTGATCGCGGTCGCTGGACCGGTGAGCGCGTGGCATTACGCCAAGTGGGGGTGGAACGACCGCCACTTCAACTACCCCACGAAGCCCAGCGGCTACTGGCAGCTGTACGAGGAGTTCGGGGAGCCGTGCAGCGAACGCACGCATGCCAAGGTCCTGGGCTGGAGGGCTTGGGACAACGGCCGGTACTACAACGTCTACTTCCACCGCAGGCTCGGCTGGCCGGCGTCCTCGAACCTGGAGAACGACGTCCGGGGGCACATCGCCAACCAGCACCTGGATCAGTACGTCAAGAGCGGGATCTGGGGCTACAACTGCCGGTTCATCGCCGGCACGTACAAGTGGTCCACGCACGCGTGGGGGATCGCGGTCGACCTCAGCTCCCGGTACGAGCCCTACGGGCGGTGCTGGAGCAGCGTGAACCGCCATCACGCCGACATCTGGAAGAACCACCGGTGGACGTGGGGCCTGTCGTTCTGCGACCCCATGCACTTCCAGTACGCCAACAATGTCTAGGGGAGGAAGCATGACGGGACGTCACACGATGCTGGCCGTCGGGGCCCTCGTGCTGGTGGCGACGGCCGGAGTCGCCGCGGGAGTTGCCGGCGCCGACTCGGTCGGGCCGCCCGCGGCCTCCGACCCCTCGGTGCCATCCCAGACCCCGGACCTGGGGGTGGGGGAGCGGCTCCTCCTGGTGATCGGGGGCACGTATCCCACCCGCGAGGAGGCCGTTCGGGCCAACGAGGGGATGCCGTTCGGCGACATCCAGGGGTACTACGTGGCCCAGACCGATCAGTTCGAGGGTCTCCGGCAGCTGCTGGAGAAGCCCGACGACTACGTGCTGGTCACGGCGTTCCGGACCCAGGCCGGAGACCCTCGAACTGGTCGGTCTGGGCCACGTAGTACCCCTGGATGTCGCCGAACGGCATCCCCTCGTTGGCCCGAACGGCCTCCTCGGGGGCACGTATCCCACCCGCGAGGAG
>DASZKM010000201.1:0-2516 GCA_035947055.1 Actinomycetota bacterium | reverse complement strand
CCTCGACGTCAGCATCCAGGCCCAGATCATCAACCTCCTCGCCGAGCTCCAGCGCGAGTTCAACCTGACGTACCTGTTCATCGCCCACGACCTGTCGGTGGTCCGGCACGTCTCCGATCGGGTGGCCGTCATGTACCTGGGGCGGATCGTGGAGATGGCCGAGGGCGACGACCTGTACCGCAACCCCAAGCACCCCTATACCGGGGCGTTGCTATCCGCGGTTCCCATCCCCGACCCCGAGATGGCCGCCGCCCGGAAGCGGATCATCCTGCAGGGTGACGTGCCCTCGCCGATCGACCCACCGTCCGGCTGCCGGTTCCATCCGCGGTGTCCTCGGGCCCAGTTCCCCACGTGCAAGGACATCGACCCGGATCTCACCCCCCACCACGCCGGGCAGGTGGCCGCGTGCCATTTCCCGCTGGAAGATCGGGCCGTTGTAGAATCGTCTGCCTGATGCTCATCACGATCCTGATCATCCTGCAGATCATCTCCGCGCTCCTGCTCGTGCTGTTCATCCTTCTGCACGCGGGCAAGGGCGGAGGGCTGTCGGACATGTTCGGTGGCGGCGCCGGCGGGCTCTCCGGCGGCACGACCGTGGAACGCACCTTGGACCGGATCACGGTGGTAACCGCGCTGGTCTTCGGCCTGACCACGTTCTACCTGGCCTGGAAGTGGGGCTAGGGGCTTCGGCCCCCCGGTCCGCGCGCTCACTGTCCGCCCTGGCACTCGGCGTGGCGCTGGCCGGCGCGTGCACCACGCCACCGGGCCGCTCATTGCCATCCGGCTTTCCGGACGAGTCGCCCGCTCCCACAACCTCCGCGCCCACATCGATCCGGCTGGCGGTCACCGCCCCGGCCAGCCTCGATCCTCGCGATCTCGATACCCCCGACTCGCTGCTGGTCGCCGCCCAGGTGTTCGACGGACTCGTCTCCTACGACCCGGCCACGCAGGCGCTCGTCCCAGCGGCCGCGGAGTCATGGCAGATGCTGGATGGCGGCCGGCGATTCGTCTTCCATCTCCGGCCCGGGGCCACGTTCCACAACGGGGAGCCGGTGCGGGCCCAGAGCTTCCTTACGGCGTGGAACCGCCTGGCCGACCCGGTCAATCCGAAGCCGTTCGGGTTCCTGCTGGAGCACGTGGAGGGGTTCAGGCAGTTCCAGGAAGAACTGACGGTCGCCAGCCTTCCCGGCGTGACCGTCATCAACGACCGAACCCTCGAGGTTCGGCTGTCGAGGCCGTGGGTGGATTTCCCAGCCGTATTGGGACACCCGGCGCTGTCGCCGGTCCCTCCTTCGGCGGCAACGGATCTCGGATACCCCAGGACCGCTGCCGGGAACGGGCCTTACCGGCTGGCCGCGCCACTGGACGCTGGTGAGTCGGTTCTCCTGCAGCGATACGAGGAATACACAGGGCCGCCCGGCGCCATTCCCGCCGTGGAGTTCCGTTCCTTCGACGATCCCGAACAGGCTTGGCCGGCATTCCTGTCGGGGGAGCTGGACGTGGCGCCCATCCCTGCCACGGTCCTCCGCGAGGCCCAGAGCCGGTTCGGCGATCAGGGCATCCGAACGCTGGGCCGGTTGCTGTACTGCGGGTTCAATCAGGAGGATCCTCGGTTCCGGAGCCGGGCGCTCCGCCTGGCCGTGTCGACCGCCATCGATCGCGACGAGCTGGCTGCCGAAGTATTCGGAGGCGTCGCAGCGCCGGCCACTGGGATCGTTCCGCCAACGATCCCGGGGAGCGGAGCGCAGGTGTGTGGTGATCGGTGCCGGGTCGACGCCGAACAGGCCCGGGGCCTGGCCGGCTCCATCCCTCAGAAGGAGCGCCGGTTCGCCCTGGACTACGCCTCGTCTCCGGTCGGCGACCGCCTGACGGCGGCTCTGGCGGCCCAGCTCGGGGAAGTGGGCCTCCACGTCACCCCACGGCCGCACGAGGAGCGGGAGTTCGAGGACCTCCTGGCTCAGCGGGGTCAGGCGATGTTCTGCCTGGTGTGGGTGGCCGACTACCCCCGGCAGCAGGCCCTGCTCGAGCCGTTGCTGGCGTCGGACTCGCCGGATAACCACGGAGGAACCAGCGACGCGCGGATCGACGCCCTGCTGACCGAGGCCCGCTCGCGGGCCGATACCGCGGCCCGGCAGTCGCTATACACCGAGGCGGAGCGGGTCGCTCTCACGGCCATGCACGTCGTTCCGGTTGTCTGGTTCCGATCCCATGTCGCCGTCCAGCCGTACGTCCAGGGGTTCACGATCGACCCCCTGGCGAGGTATGAGGTGGCCACGCTGCGGGTGACTCCGTAACCGACGGCACTCCCGCGGCTGCCTCGTATACTTGGTGGCGCGTCGGAGTGGCGGAATTTGGTAGACGCGCTAGGTTGAGGGCCTAGTCCGGTTAACGCCGGGTGGGGGTTCAAATCCCCCCTCCGACACCAACTCCCTTAGGGCGCGGTCGAGTCGTGGAGAGGTCCGCCGTCCACCGCCACGCCCTTCTTCCCCTGGCTCACCGGCACGCCGACCTTCACC
>DASZKM010000200.1:0-10414 GCA_035947055.1 Actinomycetota bacterium | reverse complement strand
ATCCTGCCGCGCCCACCAGCCCATTCTGGTCCGGTCCATGAAAACAGAGATCCGGCCCGGATCGACCGGACCGGATCTCCATGAGGAACGCCGTTTCTAGTTCTGGCCAGGAGGCGCGTTGCCTCCCCTGTTCCTGTTCGTGTCCTGCTGCGGATGGCTGCTGCTGAAGCTGCCCTTCTTGGTGGTCGTCGTGGTCCAGTTCTTGTTCTTCCCCTCGGTCGTGCAGGTGATCGTGCCTCGTTCCTTGGTGCACCCTTCCGGCAGTGGTCCTGCCAGCGATGCGGGAACCAGCCCGAGCACGAGGGCCGAAAGGACCGACGTGACCATCAGGACTCTCACCCTTCGCCGCATGTGATGTTCACCTCCTCCCCCTGCGAAGGGGTCACTGTACTACCGGTGTTGCCGGCTGCCCGCTTCGCACTCCATGGCAAACCGGGACCAACCCGGGCGCTCAGGACGAACTTTTTTCTGCGGCCAGGGCATCGAGCGCCAGCAGGTAGCTGCGCCACCCGAATCCGGCGATCACCCCGATGCACGCGCCGGCCACCACGTCGGCATGCCGGAACTCCTCACGGGCCGCGGGGTTCGAGAGGTGCACCTCGATAGCGGGAAGGTCAACCGCGGCGATCGCGTCACGGATGGCCACACTGGTGTGCGAGTAGCCGCCGGGGTTGATCACGATCGCGTCGGCCCAGCCACCCGCGTCCTGGATCAGGTTGACCAGCTCGCCCTCGACGTTCGACTGAGCGGTCACCACGCCGATGCCGTGCTCCTTGCCACGGTTGATGATGAACACGTCGATCTGCTCGAGGGTGAGGTTCCCGTAGATCTCGGGCTCCCGCTGACCGAGCAGGTTGAGGTTTGGGCCGTGCAGGACCAGCACGCGACGGTCGGTCACGGCGTCGGGACCAGGCAGGTGATCGCTTCTTGCGGATCCACTCCCTCCACGAGGACGGCGCCGCCGGCGGCGGGGACCACGAACACCGCGCGCGCGGCCCGACGCTTCTTGTCGCCGGCCATCGCGTCGAGGAGGGAGCCCAGCTGGAGCTTCATCGGAGGATGCGCCGGGAGCCCCAGCCGTTCGAGGAGGGCGATCAATCGCGGTTCCAGCCCGCGGTCGGTGTGACCGAGCCGGGCCCCGAAACGCGCCGCGGCCACCAGCCCCGTGGCCACGGCCTCCCCGTGGCCGACCGCGTAGTCCGAGGCGGCTTCGATCGCGTGAGCGAACGTGTGTCCCAAGTTCAGGCTCTTCCGCAAACCGCGGTCTCGTGGGTCGACCGTCACGTATCCGGCCTTGATCCGTACGGCCTGTTCGATCATCCACTCCACATCCTGGGGAACGCCGTCATGCAACGGTGCGGTTTCCAGCCACTCGAAGAACAGCGGCGAGGCCAGGAGCGCCGCCTTGACCACCTCCGACATGCCTTCCCGAAGGGTCGGTGGAGGGAGCGGGGCCAGCACGTCGGGGTCGGACACCACCAGCTGTGGATGGTGGAACGCCCCGATGAGGTTCTTCGTGTTCGCGTAGTCGACGCCGACCTTCCCGCCGACGGAGGCGTCGACCATGGCCAGCAGCGTCGTTGGCACGTTCACCAGCGAGACGCCCCGCGCGTACGTGGCGGCCGCGAACCCGGCAACGTCGAGCGTCGCCCCCCCTCCCACGGCTACGACCACGTCCGTGGGGTCCAGTCCCGAATCGCGGAACGCCTGCCACAAGCTGTTGGCCACTTGCATGGCCTTGGCTGCTTCTCCAGACGGAACCTCCAGGAGCGCGACGCGCAGGCCGGCCTCGGTCAGCGAGGCCTCCGCGGCCCGGCCCGCGGGTGTCGCCGGATCCGTCACCAGTGCGGCCACCCGGGCGTCCGGCACGGACTCCCGGATGTGAGCACCCACCTGTCCGACGCCTCCCGCGCCGATCAGCACGGGGTACGGCTGCGGCCCGCCCCCGACCTCGATTCGCGCGGGCCTCCCCGGCGGCACCCGATCGGTGTAGCGCCGCACCAGCTCCTTGGCGGTCTGCTCGGGGCTCACGTGGGTCGTGTCCAGCGACCCGCCCGCGGCGGCGTACGCCGGAGCGCGCTCCGCCATCAGCTCCCCGATCCTGTGCGCCGGATCGGGACGGAGCATCGGGCGCGTCTCCGCCGAGGGGAGCCGGCGAAGGAGCTCCGCTTCATCCGCGGAAAGGACCACGACCTCGTTGCCGTCGGCGAGACGGGAGAACGACTCGCGATGCAGCGGCGCGCCGCCGCCGGTGGCCACCACCGCTGCGGACAGGAGCGCGGCGTCCCGAACGATCCCACGCTCCAGCTCACGGAACGCCTCTTCCCCTCGCCGGTCGAAGATCTCCGGGATCGACGCCCCGCCTCGGGCCTCGACGAGCGGGTCGTTGTCGAAGAAGGGCAGGCCGAGCTCCCGGGCGGCCGTCTGCCCCGCCGTGGTCTTGCCGGTGCCCATGAACCCGGTGATCACCAGCAGCGGACGACCCCGCGCCGGTTGCGGTGCCGGCATGGGGATGGCTTTCACGTTCCCGAAGCGGGCCCGCGCCCCGGACGGCCGGTGCCGTCAACCGCGCGGCTGGCGGCGAGCATGCCGTCGAGCCGGTCCTGCCCGAACCGTTCGCAGATCGCGTCGGCGAGCACCCACGCCACCATCGCTTCGCCGACGACGGCCGCGGCCGGGACCGCGGTGACGTCGGAGCGAACGTGCGGCGGATTCGTCACTTCGCCCGTCTCGAAATCCACGGACCCGATCTCGGCGCGTACCGATGACAACGGTTTCATCGCCGCCCGGAGCACGATCGGCTGTCCGTTCGTCACCCCGGCCTCCAATCCGCCGGCCCGGTTGGACGCGCGTCCGATCTCACCGTTCCGCCACTCGATGGGATCCTGGGCCTCGGTGCCGGGACGGCGGGCCACGTCGAGCGCTGGTCCGATCTCGGCCGCCTTGACGGCCGGGATCGAGCACAGGGCCTGGGCCAACCGCCCGTCCAGCTTTCGGTCCCAGTGGGCGTAGCTTCCCAGCCCCGCCGGGACGCCGGTGGCGAACACGCAGAACAGTCCCCCCAAGGTTTCGCCGTTCTGCCGGGCCTCGTCCACCGCGCTGCGCATGCGCTCCGACGCCCCGGGATCCGGCGTTCGCATCTGGTCCTCTTCCGCCGAACCGGCCAGCCGCTCCAGAGCGTCCTCGTCGAGCTCGTCCAGACCGGGGATCTCGGCGCGCACCCCGCCGACCTCCACCACGAAGCTGCCGATGCTCACGTCGAACGGCTCGACCAGCTGCTTGGCCACCGCACCGGCCGCCACCCGGGCCGCCGTCTCGCGGGCGCTGGCCCGCTCCCGCACGTGACGGAAGTCCTCCAGCCCGTACTTGATCCGTCCGACCAGGTCGGCGTGCCCGGGCCGGGGCGCGGTGAGCGGCGCCGGCCTTTCGGGCTGGTTGGCGAAGTCCCGGTTGACGATCCGCATGGCCAAGGGCGCGCCGGTGCTTCGACCGTCGGCCAGCCCACTCACCGCCTCGGCGTGATCGCGCTCGATCTTCGTGGACCGCGCGCCGCGTCCGTACCCGCCCTGGCGGCGGCGAAGGTCGTTGTCGATGGCCTCGACGTCGATGGGCAGGCCGGCCGGTAGTCCCTCGATGACCACGGCCAGCTCGGGGCCGTGGGACTCTCCGGCCGTCAGGAACCGGAGCATGGTCAGGCCCCGGCCGGGCTCGCCGCGTCGGCCGTCCCGTCGGTACGACGGTTCTCCAGGGCCCGGTACGCGGCCTGGCGCATCACCTCGATCGGTGGCCGCCGCTCGAGCCAGATCTGGAACGAGCGCGCCCCCTGCTCGATGAGCATCTCGATGCCTTCCACGGTCCGGCATCCGGCCGCCCTCGCCGTGGACAGCAGGCTCGTACGCCGGGGGCGGTACACGAGATCGCACACGGTCAGGCCGGGATGAAGAGAGACGCCGCCGGGGAGCGGCGACCCGCGTCCGTTGGGCCCGCCGCCCACCGGCGTGGCATTGACCAACAGGTCGGCCTCGGCCAGCGCGCCGCCGATGGCCGGGGCGGTGGGCGCCAGCGCGGTGCCTCCCATCTGCGCTGCCAGCCGAGCGGAGGCGGACGCGTTGCGCCCGCTGACCATCACCGCGGCGCCGATCCCTCGCAGGGCAGCGACCACGGCTCGCGCGGCGCCACCGGTCCCCAGGATCACGGCCCGGTTGGGGAGCGGCGTTCCCGCCCGTTCCAGCGCGGCCAGGAACCCGGGAACGTCGGTGGAGTGGCCGATGGCCCGGCCGCGCCGCAGCTCGATGGTGTTCACCGAGCCGGCCCGGCGGGCCTCGTCGGACAGATCGTCGAGCAGCGGGATCACTTCTTCCTTGAACGGACGGGTCACGTTCATGCCCAGGTGCTTTCGCCGGAGGCGGGGGAACGCCATGGCCAGGCGGCCCGGCGGGATCTGCAGCGCCTGGTAGTCGATCTCCAGCCCCTCGGCGACGAACGCCGCCCGGTGCATGGCCGGCGAGACGCTCTCGGCCACTGGATCGCCGATCAGGACGATGGTCCTCATCGAAGCGACTCCAGCGTGGCCACGAAGCCCGGGAACGAGTCGTCCACGGATTCCATGCCCCGAACCGTAACCGGACCGGAGGCCCTCAGTCCGGCGACGGCGAAGGCCATCGCCAGCCGGTGGTCCTCGACCGCGTTCACCGAGCCGCCCCGGAGGGGCGAGGGGCCACTCACCGCGAAGCCGTCGGGGAGCTCTTCCGCGTCGGCCCCGATGGCCCGAAGACCGTTCACCACGCCACGGATCCGGTCGCTCTCCTTGACCCGGAGCTCGCCGGCCCCGCGGACTTCGGTGGGGCCGTCGGCGCCGGTGGCCATGGCGGCCAGAAGCGGTAGCTCGTCGATCACGCCGGCGACCTCATCTGCCTCCACGGTGATGCCGCGGAGGCCGGCGTGGGTGACCCGCACGGTTCCGACCGGTTCCGGGCCCGTCTGGTCCGCAGGTTCGATCTCCACCTCGGCCCCCATCCGGGCCAGGAGCCGGAGGAAAGAGTCCCGCGTGGGATTCAGTCCGACGCCGTCCACGACCACTTCCGACCCGGGGATCATGGCCGCCGCGCCCAGGAGGGGAGCGGCGGAGGAGAGATCGCCTGGAACCTCGGCGTCGAAAGAGTTCAGATCCGCAGCGCTGATGATGATGGCGGTTCCGTCCTTGCGAACGGCTGCACCGAGCCAACCCAGCAACCGCTCGGTGTGGTCACGGGTGGGTGTGTTCTCGACCACGGTGGTCTGCCCCGACGCTCGCAGCCCGGCCAGAAGTACTGCCGATTTCACCTGGGCGCTGGCCACCGGCAGGGAATAGGTGATGCCTCGCAAGACGCCGCCGCGGATCGTGATGGGAGCGTGGCCGTCGGTGGTCTCCACGTCCGCGCCCATCTGTCTCAGGGGGTCGGCGATACGGTTCATCGGACGGCGAAGGAGCTGGTCCTCGCCGGTCAGAGTGGCACGGGCGTCGACGCCGGCCAGGATGCCGGCCATCAGCCGCATCGTGGTTCCCGAGCGTCCGCAGTCCAGCGGCTCGTCAGGCGGCCTGAGGCCGTCCCAGCCGCCTCCCTCGATCACGGGGGCGCCATCGTGCAGGTCGATCAGGACGCCGAGCGCCCGGAGGACATCCAGCGTGGAGGCGCAGTCCCGCGCGGGGGAGTACCCGGAGATGCGGCTGGTCCCTCGGGCCACCGCCGCCAGGATGGCCATCCGGTGCGAGATCGACTTGTCGCCCGGAACCCGGACCCGCCCGCCCAGCACTCCTTCGGCGGGGTGGATCACGGCGCCGGTTGTTGCCGGCGCGTTCAACCGAGGGCCTCCGCGCGGGCCCGGGACGCGGAGGCGAAGAGCTGCCGCACCGATCCGGCTCCTTCCGCGACCGCTGCCTCCGCCTTGTCCAGGGCATCGCGCAGCTCGGCCAGCGCGCCGCGGACCTCACCCGCGTTCGCGGTGAGGAAGCCCGCCACCATCTCCGGCTCGCTGGCGGCCAGCCGTGTTGTTCCCGCGTAACCTCCCGCAGCCAGATCTCGGACGTGAGGTTGGTCGGACGCCACGAGCGCCAGCGCAGCGGCTGCAAGATGAGGCAGGTGGCTGGTTCTGGCAACGACGCGGTCGTGCAGCGCCGCGTCCATCTCCACGGGCCGGGCGCCGGCGGCCTCGACCAGCGCCCGGGCCCTGGCCATGCCCTCGGCGTCGTCGCGCGTCGCTGTCAGCACGAACGCGGCATCTCGCAGCAGCTCCGGCCGAGCCCCGGCGGGGCCTGGCTGTTCGGTTCCGGCCATCGGATGGCCGCCCACCGCGTGCACGCCCTCGGGGACGCCGCGCCGCATCGCTTCGACCACGGGACGCTTCACGCTGCCCGTGTCCACAACCAGCGAGCCGTGGCGAAGCTTCGAGCCGCGTTCCTCGACGAACCGGATGATCTCGTCGACCGGCATCGCCAGCACGACGGCGTCGGCGGCCAGGACGTCATCGATCCCGGCGACCTGGCCCGCTCCCATCTCGGCGCTGGCCCGGGCCGCCTCGTCGTCGCGGTCGGTCAGCAGCACCTCGGCAGCGCCGCGGAGGGATAGGCCGAGCATGGTCCCCACCTGCCCGGCTCCCACGATCCCCACGCGTCCGAGCGAGTCGCTCATGCCGTTCGTCCCACCGCCTCGGCCACCTTTCGCACGGAACCCATGAGGTCACCGAACATCGCAGGGTCCAGCGACTGCGCTCCGTCGGAGAGTGCCTCCGGCGGGTTGGGGTGCACCTCCACCAGCAGGGCATCGGCTCCCGCCGCGATTCCCGCCAGCGCGATCGGCGCCACCAGCTCCCGCCGCCCCGTTGAATGGCTGGGGTCCACCACCACCGGCAGCGACGTCAGCTGCTTGAGCACGGGAACCGCGTTGATGTCGAGCGTGAACCGCGTGGCGTTCTCGAACGTCCGGATCCCTCGCTCGCACACCGCCACCTGGTCGTTGCCGTGGGCCATGACGTACTCGGCGGCCTGCAACAGCTCCTCCACGGTCGACCCCAGCCCCCGCTTGACCAGCACGGGCTTCCCGGCACCGCCGGCCGCCTTGAGCAGCTCGTAGTTGGCCATGTTCCGGGCACCGATCTGCAGCACGTCGGCCTGCTCGGCCACCAGGTTCACATCCTGAGGGTGGACCACCTCGGTGACCACGGCCATGCCCAGCTCGTCGGCAGCCTCGCGAAGCATGCGCAGCCCCTTCTCACCCAACCCCTGGAAGCTGTACGGGGACGTCCGGGGCTTGAACGCGCCGCCTCGAAGGATGCGTACGCCCTGGGAGTGCACCGCTTCCGCGGTCTCCCGGAGTTGCTCGTCGCTCTCCACCGCGCAGGGCCCGGCCATCACCGATACCTGCGTCCCGCCGAGCTTCGCGCCGCCCGGGAGGTCGATGACCCGGTCCTCGGGGTGGAAGTCCCGGCTGACCAGCTTGAACGGGTGGAGGATGCGGACCACGCGTTCGACGCCCTCCAGGACCTCGAACACGTCGTCGGGGACCGGCCGCTCGTCCCCGATCACGCCGACGATCGTCCGCTCCGCTCCGCGCGACACGTGGGGCCGGAACCCCAGCGAGGAGATCCGCTCCAGGACGTTCTGCAACGCGGCTTCGGCCGCTCCCGACTCCATGACGATGATCATGGTCTCCCTCCCGTTCCGCTCTCCGCCGATTCGCGGCCCAGGTCGGGCCGGAGCGTGGCGGCTCCCTTGAGGTACACATGCTTGATCTGTGACTGCGTCGAGGTGGTGTTCCACAGAAGAAGGACCCGCAAGCACCGTGCGACGTGCGGCTCGCCTGCATGCTCCTTCACCTGAAGGAGGGGGACGTCGACGAAGCCGTGCTCGCGCGCCGCGGCAGCGGGATTGTGGCCGGCCAGGTCGTCGGTCACCGTGAAGATCACCGCGGCCAGGTCCTCCGGGCGGCACTCGTTGGCCTCGACGATGGCGTCCAGCAGCTCGCGGGTGGCCTGGGCCATGGGTTGCTGACCCCGGTCCTCCTCGACGGTGATCGCCCCCCGGATGCCCCGGCAGACGGTTCGTTCTTCGGCCATCTCCCCTCCAAACGCTCCAAAAAGAAAAGGCGCGGAGCCTGTGCTCCACGCCTTCCGGTGCCGACTGCTGGTGTTGCTACCCGATCGCGGTCCGGGAAGGCGTGGGGCGCCAGGCCCACGCATACGCGTAGGTCCAATACGAGCGTCCGCCGTTCCCGGTCACGATCATGGCTGCGTATCTTCCCTTTTCGACATCCAGAGCGTCAAGACCTGCTTGCTCAGAAGATGTGGGGGCACCACGGGGCCGCCGTGGTGGCGAACATGCGGTCGGCGCGCTCCACCGAGCCGGGCGTGCGTTCCTCCACGCGGCCTGCGGCGGCCAGCACCGGCAGGCGAACCGCGCCCAGATACACGCTGGCCAGCGTGCTCGCATCCATGGCCAGGTCGGGCTGGGCATCGGTTTTCGAGCATCCGGCGCCTTCCGGCCCGCCCTCCAATCGGTACCGCCCCTCGTTCCATGGGCAGTCCGGGTCGGTGATCTCCATCGTCACGGTTCCCTCGAACCCGTACCGGCGTCCGGCCAGGGCGGCGGCGACGTCAACGATCCGCAGCCACATCCCGTCCCGCACGCTGAGCCGGAGGGCCCGGGGCTCGGCCAGCAAGTGGAGGAGCGGCTCGTCCACGGGACGCTTCCAGCCGGTCACCTTCCCGACCAGATCCACGCCGAAGCAGTAGGTCCACAGCGCGGCGTACGCGTCGGCCGTGGCGGCCACGAGCTCCTCGACGATCAGGGTGTGGCCGTGGAGGAACGCCTCTTCGGATCCGCCCTCGCGGATCCGGTACACCACGTAGCCATCGGCGCCGTCCGGGGTCTCGTACAGCACGTAGAAGTTCGGGCTCGCTCCCTCCCGCTCGGACGGGAGGTCGCGCATCACGAACTCCCACCACATCTCGTCGCGAGCCGGCATGCCCGCCCGCGTGGGGCGGACGCGGTCGTAGATGGACGGGAACGCCTTCAGCGCGGTGGCCTTGTCCACCAGCCGGGCCCGGCCCCGCGGCTCCGCCGGGCGAAGGATGGCCGTGTACTGCCGGTCGATGTTGAAGGACCCCGCCAGCGCGCCGTGTCCGTACCCGAACCGCTGGTAGATGGGCGCCTCGGAGGCCCACAGCGCGGCCAGCGGCAGGCCGCGCTCGTGGAAGTCCGTCAGCTGGGGTTCGAGGAGCAACCGCATCACGCCGCGCCGCCGGTGCGTGGGGATCGTGGCCACGCCGGTGACGGCGGCGGTGGGGATGTCCCCACCTTGGACGCTGAGGTCGAAGCCGTTGGAGGTGACCAGGCCCACCATGTCGGGGCCGTCGAAGGCACCCAGCGTCCGGCCCGTCTCGAACAGCGGCCGGATGGCATCCACCACGTCCGCCTGGTGCTCCTCGCCGAAGGCGGCGTTGTAGACGCGGACGATGTCCTCGAAGAACTCCATGCCCAGCTCGCGCACCTCGAACGTCATGACCTTCCGAGTGTATGTCGTTAGCCGGCGGGCTTTCGCTCGCGCCGCTCGAACGCCGCGAGCCCGGCCGGCGTCATCACGCCGAGCCGCTTCAGCTCGCCCACCCGCTCGATGTTGGTCTGGCTCCAGGAGCTGCGGAGCTTTCGGGGGCTGAACCGTTGCATGTAGCGCTCCTCGTCGATGGTCTTGGTGAGCCCGTCGATCCACCCGAAGCACAGCGCCTCGTCGACGGCCTCGCGGTAGGTGATCCCTTTCCGGTTGCTGGTCTTCTTGTAGTAGCCGACCCAGAGCTCCTTCGCGGTGTCATGGTTCCGCTCGAGCCAGGTTCGGAAGTCCTTCTGCGACCTGAAGAACCGCGGCCTCATCGGCCGAATCTACAATGCGGTCCGGAGTGCGGCGGTCCCGCTAGCATGACCCTCTGATGGCCGAGAAGAACGACCTCGAGGTGCTTCGGCACTCCACGGCGCACGTCATGGCCCAGGCCGTATGTGACCTGTGGCCGGGAGCGAAGTTCGCCATCGGGCCGCCCATCGAGGACGGCTTCTATTACGACTTCGACCTCCCCGAGCAGCTGACCCCGGACGACCTGGGGAAGATCGAGGCCCGGATGAAGGAGATCGTCTCCGCCGACCAGCCGTTCAATCGCGAGGAGGTCTCCCGGGACGAGGCCCTGAAGCGGTTCGCCGACCAGCCGTACAAGAAGGAGATCATCGAGCAGGTCGAGGAGGCCGAGGGCGCGGGAGGCGACACGGTCTCCATCTACCGCAACGACGGGTGGGAAGACCTGTGTCTCGGGCCGCACGTCGAGTCCACGTCGAAGCTGGGGGCGTTCAAGCTTCTGTCGATCGCCGGAGCGTACTGGCGCGGGGACGAGAACC
>DASZKM010000199.1:0-11084 GCA_035947055.1 Actinomycetota bacterium | reverse complement strand
CCCCCCCCCCCCCGCTCCGCTCCTCAGCTGCTGGCTACGCCAACTACGCCTGACGGCGCACTCCGTCTACCGGAACGGGATCGCGTACTGGAGCCCCCCGTCCGTCCACAGGGCGTTCAGTCCGCGCTCCAGCCCGATGTCCGTGTTCGGTCCGAGGTGCCGGTCGAAGATCTCGCCGTAGTTCCCCACGGCGGCGAGCACGTTCTGCATGAACGTGTCGTCGATCCCCAAACCGTGCTCCACGTTGACCTCCTCGTCCTCGGCGAACGGCGTTCCGAGGAGCGCGGCGATGCCCGGCGTCGAAGGGTTCTGGGCTTCCTGAGCCACCGTCTGCTGGGTAACCCCGAGCTCCTCCGCCAGGATGATCCCGTTCGTGACCCAGAACACGATGTCGGCCCAATCCGCGTCGCCCTCAAGAACCCCGGGCGTGAGGGGCTCCTTCGACATCACGTCCGGGAGGATCGTGAGCTGGCCCACATCCTCCGACCAGGTCGGGGCCAGGCCGGCCAGTGCGGACCGGTCACCGGTCACCGCGTCACACCGCTCCTGCCGGAACGCCCGGAAGATCTGGTCGTAGTCCTCCAGGGTCAGGGGCTCGAAGTCGAGGCCCTGCTGCTGGAAGTAGTCGGCCAGGTTGAGCTCGGTCGTGGTCCCGGCAGTCACGCAGATCGTGGCGCCGTCGAGGTCGTTGATCGAGCCGACGTTGGCCGGCGCGAGCATGGCCTGACCGTCGAAGAAGTTCGTCTTCGTGAACTGGACACCCTCGGTGCCCTCGCGGCTGGACGTCCACGTCGTGTTCCGGACGAGCACGTCGTACTCGCCGTCCCGAAGAGCGATGAACCGGTTGTCGGCGTCGATCGGCACCAGCTCGTAGTGGGTGCCTTCCTCCGGCGCATCGGTCGCGAACACCGCCGCGGCGATCGCCTTGCAGAAGTCGATGTCGAAGCCCTCGATCGTCCCCTCGGCGGTCTCGAACCCGAACCCCGGGACGGTGTTGTTCACACCACATCGAAGGACGCCGCGCTCCTGGATGGTCTGGAGCACGCTCGCGGGTTCTTCCTGGACCGTCTCCTCGGCCCCGCCGCCTGCAGCCTGTGGCTCGGGCTCTTCCTCCCGAGTGCAGGCCACGGCGGTGAGGGTCAGCACGGCCGCCAGCATGGCGACCAACCGGGTGCGTCCCGGCATAGGATCCCCTCCCTTCATCAGCGAGGGGCCCACACACGGATAGGCGCGGGCCCCGTGTCCATGCCGCGCGAGCATAGCGAAACGCCATAACCGCACGCCAGAGGGGTACCCGGCTCCCCTCAGGGGTGCGTCAGGTGCCTATAACCGATCGGTTATCCAGACCTGACGCCCCGGGGAGCCTAGGGTCCGGGCGCTCCAGCGACGGACGCAAGGTCGTCGGCCAGGAGGGCTTCGATCAGCTGCTCCACGCCTGCCCCGCGCTCTCCCTGTGTGACGTGGTCGGCATGGTCCTTGAGAGCCTGGACGCTGTTGGCCACGGCCGCCGAGAACCCGCAGAGCTCCAGGAACGCGTGGTCGTTCTCGGCGTCCCCGACGCCCACGACGGAGGCGGGATCGAGATCCAGCTCCTCCACGGCTCGCTGGAGGCCGGTGGCCTTGTTGTGGCCGGTGGGCAGCACCATCACGGCTTCCTTGTTGAACACGATCTCCAGCTCCAGGCCGAGCTCCTGGATGGCCTCCAGGACCGAGGTCTCGTGTGGGCGAACGGTGGCGACGATGTCCCGGCCAACTGCAACGGGCACCCCTTTCGACCGCAACGCCTCGACCAGCTGCTCCGACGGCGGTCCGGCCAGCGACAGAACCTCGTGGCCCGCCGGGCGGAACAGGATCAGGCCGTTCTCAGCCACCACCCGGTCGAACAGGGACACCTCGGGGAAGACCTCCAGGAGCTCATCGAACGCCCGTCCCGTCACCAGCAGGAGACGGCGGCCGGATCCCTTCACCCGCTGCAACGCGTCCAGGGTGGACGGCGCGACCACCCCGTCCTTGGCCAGCGTGCCGTCGAAGTCGGCGGCCAGCGCCCGGAAGCGCACCTCAGTGCCGGAAGTGGCGGCGGCCGGTGAGAACCATGGCCATGCCGTGCTCATCCGCGGCGGCGATGATCTCGTCGTCGCGGACCGACCCGCCGGGCTGGATCACCGCGGCCACCCCGGACTCTGCGGCGCGGTCCACGCCGTCGCGGAATGGGAAGAACGCGTCCGAAGCCATGACGGAGCCGCGGGCCCGATCTCCCGCCTTTCGGCACGCGATGTCCACCGAGTCCACCCGGCTCATCTGACCGGCTCCCACGCCCACCGTGGCCCGGCCAGAAGCCAGAACGATCGCGTTCGACTTCACCCCGGCGGCCACCGTCCAGGCGAACAGCAGGTCCGTCCACTCCGCATCGGTGGGCTCGCGGCTGCCGACCACCTTCATCTCGTCGCGGGTCTCGGTGATCGCGTCGGCGTCCTGAAGCAGGGCACCCCCATCGATGGCGCGGACCTCGAGGCCGCCCGGTCCCGGGAGAGGCGCCCGGAGGAGCCGCAGGTTGCGCTTCTCCTCGAACACGTCCAGGGCGCCGTCATCGAATCCCGGGGCCACCACCACCTCGGTGAACACCTCGGCCACCGCTCGAGCGGCCTCCTCGTCCACAGAGCCGTTGAACGCCACCACGCCGCCGAACGCGGACACAGGGTCAGAGGCCAGCGCAGCGCGATACGCGGACGCGTGGCCGTCGGCCATGGCCGCCCCGCACGGGTTGTTGTGCTTGATGATGACCGCGGCGGGCTCGTCGAACGACACAGCCAGGGCCCGGGCCGCTTCGGCGTCCAACCAGTTGTTGAAGGACATCTCCTTGCCCTGCAGGACCTCGGCGCCGCCCAGGGGCCCGGGCGAGAGCACGCTTCGGTACAGGCCGGCCCGCTGGTGGGGGTTCTCGCCATACCGGAGCGGAGCGATCCGCTCCAGGCCGGACGTCCAACTGGATGGAAGGTCCTCTTCCCCGCCCCACGTGGAGAACCATGCGGCGATCGCCGCGTCGTACGCCGCGACGTGGGCGAACGCCTCGTGGGCCAGGGCCTCCCGCAGCTCCTGGGAGATCCCCCCCGCGCGGATCGCGGCCAGCACCTCGTCGTAGCGGTCGGGACGGACCACGACGGCCACCGAGCCGAAGTTCTTGGCCGCCGCCCGGACCAGGGTTGGCCCGCCGATGTCGATCTGCTCCACGATCTCCTCGCGCGCCGCTCCGGAGGTCACGGTTCGTTCGAACGGGTACAGGTTCACCACCACCAGGTCGAACGGCTCGATGCCCTGCGCCGAGAGCTCCTCCAGGTGTCCCGGCTCGCTCTTGTCCGCGAGGATCCCGGCATGAACCGCCGGGTGAAGCGTCTTCACCCGGCCCCCCATCATCTCCGGGAATCCGGTGAGCTCGGAGACTTCAATGACCGGGATGCCGGCCTCGCGGATGGTCGCCGCGGTCGAGCCGGTCGATACGATCTCGACCCCTTGTTCGTTCAGTCCCCGGGCGAACGGGACCAGGCCTTCCTTGTCCCACACGGAAACCATGGCCCGGCGAACCGGCAATGGGCTGGGCGTCATCGCCGTGCAGGGTACCGCAGCCGGTGCAACAATCCCGCGACGTGCAGCAGTGGAGCCTGTCCTCCGCTCGGACGGCCGGAGGAGGAGCCGCCGTCGGCGCAACGCTCATGATGGCCGGCGGGATCGCGGTGCTCGGTTCGTTGCTGCTCCCGTGGAAGCGTGTCGACCTGGAGGAATTGTTCGGGGCGGACATCCCCTCGCTCACCTTCCTTGGGCTGAGCACCGGGATCGGGAAGGTGGCCGGGCTTCTGGCGCTGGGAAGCGTCGCGGCGGGCGTGGTGTATCTGATCGTCGCCCCCGGACGGCGGCTGCTACTCGGCCTGATGGGGCTGGGAGGCGCGGTGGGAGCCGGGTTCGTCACGCTCATCGGTCTGTTCGGGAGCCCGGGCCCTGGGTTGCTGCTGGGCATGGGCGGCGCGGTCCTCTCGATCGCCGGTGGCGTGCTGGCCACCGCGGCGGCGGCGCGGATCCGCGAACGCTAGGCGTCGCCCACCAGCACGCGGCGGCCTTCGATCCTTAAGCGACCCTCGAGCAGCAGCCGCAGCGACGCCGGGTACATCCGGTGCTCGGCTTCCTGGATGCGGGCGTGCAGCGATGATTCGTCGTCGTCCTCCAGGATGGGCACAACCTCCTGGGCGACGATCGGACCGTGGTCCACCTCCTCGTCGACGAGGTGGACCGTGCAGCCCGTGACCTTGGCCCCCCAGGCAAGTGCATCGCGGACGGCCCGGGCCCCGGGGAACGCCGGCAGGAGCGAGGGATGCACGTTCAGCATCCGTCCCCAGTACTCGCGGACCAGCTCCGGTCCGACGATGCGCATGTAGCCGGCCAGGCACACGATGTCGATGCGTTCCCGGCGGAGGAGTTCGAGGAGCGCGGAGTCGTGCTCCTGCCGTGAAGGATGGTCCGCAGGATCGAGATGCACGGCGGCGACGCCGGCGGACCTCGCTCGATCCAAGGCCTTGGCCTCGGCCCGGTCGGAGACCACAAGCGCCACAGCGGGGGCACACACGGGGTCGTCGAGGATCGCTTGCAGGTTGCTGCCCGCACCCGATGCCAGCACAGCCACCCGGCCGCTCACGAAGCGGAGCATACCGGTCGCGGGAACGCGGATGCCGGGAGAGAATCCTTCCCCGTGATGACCTCGGAGCGGTGCGGGATCCATGCCGACCGCGCATCCGTTGCGTCCTGCGCCCGATGCGGCCGTCAGGTCTGCCTGGAGTGCGCCATCCCGTTCCGCGGATCCGTCCTGTGCTCCGAGGATGCCGCCCGCGAGCTGGGCAGCCCGCTGCCGGAGCCGCCGCGCCCCCAGCCCTCCCGCCGTCCCGAGGTCGTGGCCGTCGTGCTGCTGGCCTTGGGCCTGGGGGCCACGGTCCCACCCTGGCATGGGGAGGGCGAGCTCACCGGCGTCCTGTCCGCGTGGCGGCCCGGGCTCGAGCCGTGGGCCATGGCGGCGTGTGTCTCGCTGCTGCTGGCGGCCGCGCTGGCCGTGACGCCGCTGGCCCTAAGGAGCGGCCCCCGCCCACTGATCGTCGTGGGCTATGCGCTGACCGCCGTTCTCGCCGCCGCGGCGGCTGCGGTCACCCTGGTGGCCGCCCCGGATTTCTTCTCTCCGACCCCCGCCCCGTTCGTCATGGCCGCGTTATGCGTTGCTACCGCCGCCGTGGGCTTCATACGCCTCCGGAGTCTGCGGGTTTGACTCCTGCCTGAGGCCGAAGGTTAAATCGGCCTGCGCCGCACCTGCGGCGTCACCACGCGAAAGGAGCGGACATGGCGCAGCGCCCGGGTGGTATGGACATGGGACGAATGTCGACGGGCACCAAGATCCTGACGATCGGCGGCTTGCTGCTGTTCATCGACCTGTTCTTGCCCTGGCAGGGAGTCGGGGGCGTCGAGGCGTTCGGGATCGAGGTACCCGGCGTGAACATCAGCGGCTTCTCCGGCCTCGGTGTGTTCGTCGCCATCCTGGTCCTGGGCCTGATCGTGTGGGAAGCGCTGCTGGCCTTCGGCGTCAACATCCAGATGGGAACCACGTCGCCCGCGTTGATCAGCGCCATCCTCGGCGGCGCGGTGGCCCTGTTCACGATCATCCTGTTCCTGACCAGGCTGACCGCGATCAAGTACGGAGCGTTCATCGGGTTGATCCTGGCCCTGGTCATCGCGTACGGCGCGTACATGCGGTTCCAGGAGAGCACTGCGGGGCCGGGCCCGGCCTAGCCCGTTACAGCGCCGCCTGGACCAGCTCCACGACCTCGGTGGGGGTTCTTCCGACCTTCACCCCGACGGCCTCGAACGCCTCGGCCTTGGCCTTGGCGGTGCCCCGCGACCCGGTGACGATCGCTCCGGCGTGGCCCATCCGCTTCCCGGGAGGAGCGGTGAACCCCGCCACGTACGCCACCACCGGCTTGGTCACCCGCTCCTTGATGTAGGAGGCGGCGCGCTCCTCGTCATCCCCGCCGATCTCGCCGATCAGGACCACGGCTTCGGTCTCGGGATCCTCCTCGAAACGGGCCAGCACGTCGATGAAATCCGTGCCGATGATGGGGTCCCCGCCGATCCCGATGCACGTCGACTGTCCCACCCCGACGCCGGTGAGCTCGTGGACGATCTGGTAGGTGAGCGTGCCGGAACGGGACACCAGGCCGACCCCGCCCTCCGTGCAGATCTCGCCGGGGATGATGCCCATCGTCGCTTTCCCCGGCGAGATGAGGCCGGGGCAGTTCGGGCCGATCAGCACGGAGTCGCTTCCCTGCAGGTGCGCGGCGACCCGGGCCATGTCCAGGGCGGGGATGCCCTCCGTGATGCACACGATGAGTCCGACGTCGGCGTCGGCGGCCTCGAGGATGGCGTCGGCGGCGAACCGGGCCGGGACGAGGATCAGGGACGCATCGGCCCCCGTCTCGGCCACGGCCTCCGCCACCGAGTCGAACACCGGGACCCCATCCACGTTCTGCCCGGCCTTCCCGGGAGTGACCCCGGCCGCGACCTGCGTCCCGTAAGCCCGGTTCCGGGCCGTGTGAAACGCGCCCTCCTTGCCGGTGATCCCCTGGACCGCCACCCGAGTTTCCTTGTCCAGCAGGACGGCCATCAGCCTTTCACCGCCCGTTCGGCCGCCTCGAGCATGGTCGCCGCGGGGACGATCCGCTCGTGTCCCGCCTGCTCCAGGATCTGTCGGCCTTTCTCGGCGTTCGTTCCGTCCAGCCGTACCACGATGGGAACCGTGGCCTCGACCTGCCGCAGCGCGCCGAGGATCCCTTCCGCCACTTCGTCACAGCGGGTGATGCCGCCGAAGATGTTGACCAGCACCGATCGCACCGCGGGGTCGGACAGGATCACCTGCAGCGACGTGGCCATCAGGTCGGCCCCCGCCCCACCCCCGATGTCCAGGAAGTTGGCCGGACGTCCCCCGGCCTGATCGACCAGGTCGAGCGTGGCCATGACCAGCCCCGCTCCGTTCCCGATGATCCCGATCTCGCCGTCGAGCTTGACGTACTGCAGGCCCTTCTCCTTGGCCCGGGCCTCGGTGGGATCCAGGGGGAACGCGGCCCGGTACTCGGCCAGGTCGGGATGCCGGTACAGCGCGTTGTCGTCGATGGTCACCTTGGCGTCCAGTGGCATGAGTCCCCGGCCTCGGACGACGGCAAGCGGGTTCACCTCCACCAGCGTGGCGTCGTTAGCCACCAGGAGCTCGAACAGCTTTCCCAGCAGCGCGGCGGCGTCGTCGCGCGCTGACTGGGGGAACCCGCCGGTGAGCCACCTGAGGTGGTACGGCTTCACGCCCAGCAAGGGATCGATCCCCGCGCGGCGGATGGCCTGGGGTTTGGTCGCGGCCACCTCCTCGATGTCGATGCCTCCCTCGCTGGACGTCATGGCCAGGTACCGGCGCTCCGACCGATCCAGGGTGATGGCCACGTAGAGCTCGTGTTCGATGTCGACCAGGCTCTCCAGCAGGACGCGGGTCACGGGCATCCCCCGGAAGCCGTCCTCCAGCATCTTGCGGGCGGCGCTCTCCGCTTCGTCGTGGGTCCGGGCCAGGACGATACCGCCGCCCTTCCCCCGGCCGCCCATCTGCACCTGGGCTTTCACCGCCACGGGGCCGAGGCGCATGGCGGCGTCCCGGGCCTGGCCGGGGGTCTCCGCGACCTCCGAGTCGGGCACCGGGATGCCGTGCTTGGCGAACAGCTCCTTGCCCTGATGCTCGAACAGGTCCACGGTGCTCCAGCCCTAGCTGGCGGCCTTGGTCGCCAGCCGCGATCCCAGCCAGTCCACGATGGCGGAGGTCGGGGTGCCCGGGGTGAAGATCTCCTCGATCCCCTTCTCCTTCAGCGGGGCGATGTCTTCCTTGGGGATGATCCCGCCGGCGAACACCACGACCTCGTCGGCTCCCTGCTCCCGGAGCAGTTGAACCACGCGGGGGAACAGCGTCATGTGCGCGCCAGAGTGGATCGACAGCCCGACGGCGTCAGCATCCTCCTGGATAGCAGCCTCCGCGATCTGTTCGGGCGTCTGATGAAGGCCGGTATAGATGACCTCGTAGCCGGCGTCGCGCAGCGCCCGGGCCACCACCTTGGCTCCCCGGTCGTGCCCATCGAGGCCGGGCTTGGCCACCACGATCCGATGCTTCTCTGTCATGGGGGATCCCGTCATCTCCGCTTGTCCGCGGCGGGAAGTCTAGCGCGGTAGACGAGAGTGCCAATATCCAGGATCTGCCGCCAGGGCTCCCAGCCTTGCCGGGTCCGTCACGAAGGCTCCCTTCGACCCTCTACTCGGCGCCGTATCAGAAGTCATCGAGTTTGATGACCGGGACTACAGAGGCCGTCATCGAATTCGTTGACTTGTGACAGTGGCTCCAGGAGAAATGCCACAGGACGAGGAGGCTAGCCGGGTGTGGCGGGCCCGGTTCCACCTCGACTGGCGATAATGGGCACGTGGCGGCCCCGAAGGTTCGATTCCGGCCTCCCGGCGTCAAGACCGGCTCGACCATCGGTCCCCTGGGTCCGTTCCGGGGCACGCTGGGGATCCAGTGGGTGGTGGCGTCGATCGCCGCCGGGCTGATCATCGTGCTGGTGGTGTCGTGGCTGCTGTTCCGCGAGCCCGGGGAGCCATTCCAGAAGGTGGAGGACTTCACGATCGACGACGTTCAGCCCGGGACGGCGCGCGAGGCCTTCGCGGGCGTGTACGTGGGCCGGGTGGAGGACGGGGAGGCGTTCGCCGTCGCCGAGCCGGCCAACTGCCCCCTGGAGATCGTGGAGGGCGGGTACCTCGACTGCGCGGAGCGTCTGTACGACTTCGCCGGACGGGGCCGGAAGGGCCGCACGCTCACGTTGCTGCCCATCCACGTCCGGCTGGGCGCCATCTACATCGACTTGCGCAACGCGGCGTAGGCCAGCAGCAGCCGCTTCTCGCCTTCCTCCTCGAAGTGGACCACGGCCTCGGCGTCGTTCCCCCGCCCCGACACCGAGATCACCACGCCCTCCCCGAACCGGTCGTGGTGGACGGTGTCGCCCGCCGAGACGTCGGGTGGCGTGTCGGGTGCCGCCACGTGGGGATCCTCGGAACGCCCGGGGTGCTCCAGGTCCTGCATCAGCTCCGCCGGGATCTCGCCCAGGAACCGGGAGGGCGGGTTGTAGCTCGACGTCCCGAACAGCGACCGGCTCCACGCGTGCGTCAGGTACAGGCGCCGCCGGGCCCGGGTGATGCCCACGTAGGCCAGCCGCCGCTCCTCCTCCAGCTCGTCGGCGTCGGTCATCGACCGCACGTGGGGGAACACACCGTCCTCCATGCCGGCGATGAACACGACGTCGAACTCAAGGCCCTTGGCGTTGTGCAACGTCATCAGCGTGATGGTGGATGCCGCCTCGTCGTACTCGTCCTGCTCGGTGACCAGCGCGACCTGCTCCAGGAACTCGGGCAGACCCTGGTCGGTGAACCGGGCCGAGAACTCCGCCCCGACCCCCACGAACTCCCGGAGGTTCTCCTTGCGGCTTTCGGCCTCCACGGTCCGCTCCGCGTCGAGCTCCGCCCAGTACCCGGACTCCTCGAACGCCGCCTCGATCATCCGGGCCGGCGTCCCCTCTTCCTCGAACTGGGCCCGGAGCCGGTCCATGACGTCCACGAACCCGGCCACGGCGCCGCGGGCCCGCGGCGACAGGAGCCCCACCTCCTCTGCCCGCCGGCACGCCTCGAGCAGCGTGATGCCCTCGTCCCGGGCGAACGACTCCAGCGCGGCGACGGTCTGGTCGCCGATCCCTCGCTTCGGTGTGTTGATGACCCGGCGGATCGACACGACGTCCTGCGGGTTGATCAGGGCCCGGAGGTACGCCAGGACGTCCTTGATCTCCTTCCGCTCGTAGAACCGCACCCCGCCGACGACGCGGTACGGGATCCCCACCTTCATCAGCACGTCTTCGATGACCCGGGACTGGGCGTTGGTCCGATAGAACACCGCGATGTCCCCGTAGGAGTGCTCGCCCTCCTCGGTGACCAGCCGCTCGACCTCGCCGGCGATGAACCACGCCTCGTCGTGCTCGTCCTCGGCCCGGTACCGGACCACCGGCGACCCGTGCTCCGCGTCCGTCCACAGGTTCTTCGGCTTGCGCTGGAGGTTGTGCTCGATCAGCGAGTTAGCCACCTCGAGGATGGTCCGCGTCGAGCGGTAGTTCTGATCCAGGATGAACTCGGTGGCGTCGGGATAGTCGTTCTCGAAATCGAGCAGGTTCTGGATCGTGGCGCCGCGCCACGAGTAGATGCCCTGGTCGGCATCGCCAACCACGCACACATTGCGGTGCTTGGCGGCCAGCAGGTTGACAAGGTGGTACTGGGCCCGGTTGGTGTCCTGGTACTCGTCGATGAGGATGTACCGGAACCGCTCCTGGTAGTGCTCGAGCACCTCGGGGCGCTCCCGGAACAGGCCGACGGTTCGCAGGATCAGGTCGTCGAAGTCCACGGCTCCGGCGGCCAGCAGCCGCCGTTCGTACTCCGCGTAGACGTCGGCCACCGTGCGCTCGTACCAGTTGCCCGCGGCCTCCGCGACCTCCCCGGCCGACAGCAGGTTGTCCTTGGCCCGTCCGATGGCGGCCCGGACGGCCTTCGGATGGAACCGCTTGGGGTCGACGCCCAGAGCCTCCAGCGACATCTTGACCACCCGCTCGGAATCGGCCTCGTCGTAGATCGAGAAGTGCGACGGCAGCCCCACCCGTTCGTGCTCCCGCCGCAGGATCCGGGCGCAGGCCGAGTGGAACGTCAGGATCCACATCCCCTTGGCGATCCGCGATCCGAGCAGGGATTCCACGCGGTCGGCCATCTCCTGGGCAGCCTTGTTGGTGAACGTGATGGCCAGGACGGCCTGGGGCGGGACCCGCTGCTCCTTGATCAGGTACGCGATGCGGTGGGTGAGGATGCGGGTCTTCCCCGAGCCGGCGCCGGCCACGATCACGACGGGGCCATCGGTCTGCAGCACGGCGTCGCGCTGCACCGGGTTCAGC
>DASZKM010000198.1:0-5662 GCA_035947055.1 Actinomycetota bacterium | reverse complement strand
GACGGCGGTCTCACCTGGCATCCCACAGGGACGCCGGCGTTCCTCGGCTACGACCGCGACGCGGGGGGCCTGTGCGGCGGGCTCCACGGGCACATCGCCACCGACTCGAAGGGACGTGTGTTCGTCCCCAAGGGGCACTGTGGCTGGCCGTGGATCTCGGTCTCCGAGGACGCCGGAACCACGTGGCGGCGGGTGCAGGTCAGCAAGACCGTGAACGCGTCGGACATCCATCTGGCCGTCGCCGTGGACAAGGCTGACAACGTCTACTTCGTGTGGTGGGACAACGAAAAGAAGCTTCCGTGGCTGTCGATCTCCCGTGACCACGGCCTTACGTGGAGCGATCCGCTGATGATCGCGCCCCCCGGCGTCACCCAGGTCAACTTCCCTGTCGTTGCTGCCGGCGACGAAGGGCGGATCGCCATCTCGTTCCCCGGCTCGACGTCCGACAGCCGCGACCACGCCCGGCGGCCGTGGAACTTCTACGTGGTGGCCACGGAGAACGCACTCGACCCCAACCCCTTGTTCTTCTCCACCACCGCGAACGACCCCGTCGACCCCGTCCACCGCGGCAACTGCGACGGGAGATGCGCCGGGATGTGGGACTTCATCGACATCCTGGTCTCGCCACACGACGGAGCCATCTGGACCGCAGTCGACGACACCTGCACCGGCCTGTGCATCGAGAACCGGCGAGGCGCCTCCTATCCCGACGGTGTGGGAGCCGTGATCAAGCAGCTGGACGGCCCCTCGATGTGGGCCGCCCCACCTCCGCCGCCCGCCGGCTACTAGCGAGCCCTTTACGAACCCGGCGTCACTCCTCCGGCCGGCGTGGGCACCTGTCCCGCGGCCAGCTCCGATGCCACCACCGCGATGAACCTGGACCCCCGATCGCAGACGGCCTCGGCCTTGATGAACGTGCGAAAACCCGCCGCCGAGACCAGCGCCTCCGCCTCGTAGATCTCGTCCTCGATGGCCAGGATCTCGAGGTCCGAGCGTTCCTCGTAGTACCTGCGGATCTGGACCGGGGTCAGGGGGATGAAACCTCGGACGTTCTGGGTCGGCCCCCGCGTCACCACGCGCTTGATCACCGCGCCCTCCGGGACGATCAGCCCCTCGATCGGCTTGCGCCCGCGGTCGGGCAGGTCGCAAGGAGGGAGATTCTCCAGCGGTCCCGACACGTCGATGCGCCCCGGCGCCGGTTCACCACCACAGGCCGCGGCGAGTGTGCCCGCCACCAAGAGGACCGTCGCCGCCCGCACGATCATGCGGGCGGCACCTTACGCGTGTTCGGCGGCCTCCAGAACGAGCTCGGTGATGACACCCAGCACGAACCCGCCGAAGATGCCCCATAGCGTGATGGGCCACGAGAGCCGCCGGCCCGACGCGAAGAGCTCGCCGACCACGTACAGGATGGCACCAGCCGCCACGGCCAGGAACGCCACGAACACGTACACCGAGGTGAAGGCGGTGCCGACGATCGTTCCCAGGAATGTCGGTCCGCCGCCGATCAGCCCCGCCAGGAGCAGCCATCCCCACGATGCCCGGACCCGGTTCGCGGTGAGCGGGCCGACGATCCCGAAGCCTTCGGTGGCGTTGTGCAGGGCGAAACCGATGACCAACAGCAGAGCCAGCGAGACCTCGCCGGCGTTGGCGGCCTGTCCGATGGCCAGGCCCTCGGAGAAGTTGTGCAAGCCGATGCCGGCCGCGATGACCATGCCCAGCCGAAGCGCCTCACGCTGCTGATCGTCCAGCTGCGCGGTCACTCCCGTCTCGGCCACGGCCATCGCGCCGGGCCCAAGGCTGACGCCACGGCGGCGGCCGCTCAACGCCCTGGTGAAGTACACGAGGCTGAGCAGCCCCACGCCGAAACCGGCCACGAACAAGAGGCCGAGGCCGGCCAGCTCCCCCCATGCACCTTCCTCCACAGCGTGCTCGATCGGCTCGATGGCCTGCCCGAAAACTTCGAACAGGAGGAACACCAGGATCCCGGCGGAGATGCCGCTGAGGAACGTTCGGAGCCCGCTGCCTCCCCGCCGCAAGCGGCCCAGTGGCAGCCCGATGAAGATGGTGAAGCCGGCAACGGCTCCAAGGGCGATCGTCTCCCAGGTGCTCATCCTTCGACCTCCTCCTTGATGACGTGGCCCGCCGTGGTTTTAGGGATACCTAACTTCTTGGGTCGGGCAACCCGAATCCTATGAGCGAGGTCGGGTTCGTGTCAATTCGCAGGTCACAGAGCCCGGACCCACAGGTTGTCGGCCAGCTGGGCGCCGAGCGCGACCCGCTGACCGCCCACATCCAGGGTGAGCGTCCGGTCGGGGGCCACCTCCACCACCCGCAGCTCCGCTCCGGGCATCAGCCCGCTGTCCTCGAAGAACCGCATGACGGAGAGATCGAGCTCCAGGTCCTCCGTCAGACGCTCGAGCCGAAGCGGCGCTTCGGTTGGGGCCTCCTCCAGGGGCCGGAGGCCTTCCAGGTCGACGGGATGCGACGACCCCGGGATCGGGTTCCCGTGGACGCACGTGGCGGGATCGCGGAGCAGCTCGACGAACCGGGCCTCGACGTCCTCGGAGATGACGTGTCCCCAATGGGTGGCCTCCTCGTGGGCCCGGTGCCAGGGCAGGCCGACTATCTCCACCAGGAACCGCTCCGCCAGCCGGTGGCGGCGGACCAGCCTCCGGGCCACGGCGTCACCCTTCTTCGTGAACCGGATCCGGCGGCCATCGCCGGTGGTGATGAGGTCCTGCCCGGACAGGCGTTTGACCGCTTCGGACACCGAAGCCGGCGTAACCCCCAGCCATTCCGCCAACCGGGCCTGCTGGGTGGGGATGCCCTCCTCGGCCATCTCGTATAGGGCCTCGAGGTAATCCTGGTAGGAGAGACCGCTCCCGCGTGCCACGCGGGGAGTCTAGATCGTCAGGCTCTCCGGGCCTCCAGCCACTTCGCCTCGAGCTGGCCCATCTCGGTGGATGGCTCGCCCTCGCCGTAGAACTCCATCGTGATGCGGTGCCAGTTGGCCGTCGCTCGAAGCTGGGCCAGGACCGCGAACAGTCCCAGCTCCAGCCGGTAGACGAGCACCGCCCACCGCGGGAGGTTGAGCTGCCTGATGAACCGCCACCACTCGTTGCGGGGGTCGAGCATCGCCGCGGTCCGCTCGGCGATGAACTCCCGGCGGAACGTGTACTCCGCGTCGTCGGCCAGCGGGGCCAGGGAGAAGGCAACGTACTCGAGCAGCCGCTGGGCATCGATCTTGTCCGGCCGGGTGAGGTAGCCCATCGACACGGTGTGCTGGAACAGCCGCTCCGGGTCGCGGTCCCGCAGGGCCAGGAACGCTCCCAGCTGGTTCGGGGCCAGCAGCGGATCCAGCTCGCAGGCCAGCCCGAAGTCGAGGAACGCGATGCGGCCGTCCTCCATCAGGAGGTAGTTGCCGGGATGTGGGTCGGCGCTGGTGAACCCGTTGCGCTGCAGGGACCCCCAGTAGAACCGGAACAGGATCTCGCCCAGGCGGTCCCGCTCCGACCTGGGCAGCTTCTTCATCCGGGAGAACGGGAGACCCCGGGCCCGCTCCATGGTCAGGACCCGCTTGGTGGACAGCTCGGGGATGGGCCGGGGAACCCAGGCGAACGGATGGTCCTCGTAGTGGTCGGCCAGCGTGGCCAGGTTCCGGGCCTCCCGGTGGTAATCGCACTCCTGCAGGGCGCGGGTCCGGATCTCCTCCAGGGCGGGCCCCACTTCCAGACCCGGCGCCAGCAGCGGCATCAACGGCTTGACGGCCTGGGCCATGGCCAGGTCGGAACGAACCGCGTCCTCGATCCCGGGGTACTGGATCTTCACGGCGACGTCGCGGCCGTCGTCCAGCCGGGCGAAGTGGACCTGGCCCAGGCTGGCTGCCGCCGCAGGACGAGTGTTCCACGCCCCGAACACCGACGCCGGCTCACCGCCCAGCTCTTCTCGGATCACGTCGCGCACCAGCTCTCCCTTCATGGGAGGAGCGGCGTCTCGGAGGGAGCCCAACGCGTCCTGGTAGATGTCCCGGACCTCGGGCGGGAAGCATCCGGCATCGATGAACGACGCCAGCTGGCCGACCTTCATGGCCGCGCCCTTCAGCCGCCCGAGGGTCTCCAGGAGCTCATCTGCGGTGGCCTGGTGAAGGTCCTCCCACAGCTTCTGCGGGGAGTCGGAGCCCAGCAGCGTGCGAGGCCCGATCATGGCCAGGCGCATCGAGGTCTTCAGTGAAGAGGCGGTCAATCGGCTCATCCGACCGATGACGCCAGAGGGCATCGCGGCGCGCGCCACGTCCGGACCGTACGGGGACGGGCGGGCCCGGTAAATAGCCCGTTGGGACTATTTCTCCGGGTCCGGGGCGGGCGACGGGGGTCCGGGGGCGGGAGACGCGGGGCTGCGGGTGGGCATGGAAGGGAACGGAACCGGCTACCGTGTTGTTGTATGCGGTGCAGGGACCACCCAGGGGAGGAGAACCGATGGACCAGCAGAAGGCGACGTTCGGAGCGGGCTGCTTCTGGGGCGTGGAGTACGTGCTCCGCAAGGTCCCCGGGGTGCTCGACGTGCAGGTCGGGTACAGCGGAGGATCGACGCCCAACCCGACCTACCGGGAGGTCTGCTCCCACACCACCGGGCACGCCGAGGTGGCCCAGGTCACGTTCGATCCCGATCGGGTGACCTACGACCAGCTGCTCGAGGTGTTCTGGGCCATGCACGACCCCACCCAGGTCGACCGGCAAGGCCCGGACATCGGGGACCAGTACCGGAGCGTGATCTTCACCCATTCCCCCGAGCAGAAGGTCGCCGCCGAGGCGTCACGCGAGCGGGCCCAGATGAAGTTCAGCAAGCCGATCGCCACCCAGATCGAGCCGCTCCGGGAGTTCTATCCGGGCGAGGACTACCACCAGGCCTACTACGAGAAGAACGGCCAGACGCCGTACTGCCACGTGGTGCCCCGGGCCGTGCTCGAGGAGCTGGGCCTTACCCCGACCGGCAGCTAGGCGACCAGACCGACCGCGAGCTCGCGCCCGCAGTCGCGCCACGCCGCCTGACCGCGAGAGCCCTGGCACGCGGCGTCGGCCGGGACGGCGGCGAGCACGTCGGGCGGGCCGCCGTCCAGATCGGCGAACGAGGCGAACCCTCCGATCGTGTCGAGGCCTTGAACCGGCTGGAGGTCGGCAGACCCCTGAACGGATGACCGGGCCTGGCCCGGCGTCTCCGACACTGGCGGGTTCGCCGTGGCCGATGAGATGTTCGTCGAGCGATAGGCATCCGTGCCGCCCGCGTCCCGCAACTCGCCATAGCCCCCGGTGATGCCCACGGCCTGGGCCCGGGAGATGGCAAGCGCGGATTCGGCCGAGGCGTCGCTGGATCCCGCGGAAGTCGACTCGGCGGCGGCAACGCTCGACGTGCGGGAGTCGTAGCTGTCATTCCCGCTGTGGTCGAGCAGGAACCCCGCCCCGCCCAGCGACCCGATGGCCTGCGAGACGGCCTCCGCCTGAGCCGCCGTGGCCAGGGAGGTCGCCCGGGCACCCGGCGGTGGATCCGTCCGTTCGTCCACGGCGCGAGCCGTCGCCTCTGACGTCGCCACCGAGATGTATCGGTCGTCGCCCGCGACGTCCTCCAGGATCCCCGTTCCGCCGCCCCCGAACCCCCCGGCGTT
>DASZKM010000197.1:0-7439 GCA_035947055.1 Actinomycetota bacterium | reverse complement strand
GGTTGATCGGGCGGCGGTCGGCCTGTCGACGGCCAGATGAGGCCGACGACCACGATGGTCGCCGCCCCGGCGATGGCCGCCACGTGGGGGGCTACGGGCAGGCCGTGGGGCTGGGTCAAGGGGTGGGCCAGGGCCGCGTCTGCCAGCGCGGGCACGAACGGGACGGCCACGCCCACATCGTAGTGACCGCTCAGTAGGAGTTTTCGCGCTGACGTCGAATGAATCCCCAGGTGACGGACCCTGCCCTGCGCGTGGTTGCCGCACGGGCGAGAGGAGGATGAAGCGTGAGCAAGGCAATCAAGAGGAGCCTGACCGCGGCCCTGGCCGCAGGCCTGATCGCCTCGTTCGGGGCGCCCGCTCTGGCGGACCACAAGGACCCCCGGCAGCCGATCGTGCCCCTTCAGCCGGGGTTCCCGGGGCAGCCCGCCCTTACCCAAGGGGAAGGCGAGTTCTCCTTCATCCGAAACTTCCCGGCCCCACTTGGGGCCGCGCTGTCGGGAAGCGGCTCCGACCACAAGTACTTCCGGTTCGGCGAGGACCTGTTCGTTTCGACCGGCACGCTGGGTCAGGGCGACGTGGGCAACGTCGGGCAGCGGTTCTTCCAGCTGGAGGACGAGAACGGTGTGAACCCCAGGTGGGTGGCCGACCACGGCTCCGCCGCCTGCACGATCGCCAACACCTCCGTCACCGGCCTCCAACACGACGCTGCGCTGCTCGGCCAGGCCAGTCCCGCCGACCTCCGGCGGGGGGCGAGCGTTCCGTCGCGCTCGATGGTCGTGGAGCCCGAGATCATCGTGGACACCACCGACGCAGCCGGACGGTGCCACGACCCGAACGGCGGCGGACTGGAGTTCATCGACGTGACCGGGATCCAGGATCCGGCGTTCAAGCCGCGGGAGATCCACCTCATCCGCCACGCCGGTTTCTCCCACACGGTGACCACGGACGATCGCCGGCCGTGGATCCTCTACAACAACAGCTCCGACTTCTCCGGCAGGCCGTGGATCGATGTCATCGATGCCCGGAGTTGTCTGGGGCTCGCCGGCCGCAGCTTGGACGCCAAGCGAAACGCGTGCCGGCCCCAGGTGTACCGGATCCCCTTCGAGCCCGATTGGTCGCGTCAGGTGAACTCGAGTGGCGGCACGGTCCCGGGCAGCGAAGCCGCCTGCCACGACATCACGTCTCGCGACTCACGGATCTACTGCGCGGGGCTCAACGCCACCCTGATCTTCGACGTGAGCGGCCTGACCACGGCCAGAGGGGGCATCCGCGGAGAGCCGCTTCCGTGCGCACGGATCAACGGAACCCGCACCGGGGCGAGCGTGACGGACTGCGGTGGGGTGGAGGGTCCGACCGCGGCGAACTCCGTGCCCGAGGCAAGGGGCTGGAAGTTCCTGGGGACCGTCAACCACCCGGGACGCAACTGCGTGGCCCCGGTCACCAACTGCAACACGAACATGGTCGTTCCCTCCGACGAGGGTGTGGCCGTCTCCCATGAGGCCGACCCGACCCCCGATCACAAGTGGATGTTCGTCACCGACGAGCGGGGCGGCGGCGTCGTTCCGCCCGGGGCCTCGTGCGCGCCGGGGATCGACAACCCGGTGGGCAACGGCGGTATCCACGTGTTCGACATCCGCGACCCTTCGAACATCAAGTACGCGCAGACTCCCGACGGCGAGAAGGCCGTGTGGATCAGCGACGCGCAAGTGCCCGCCGCGACGTTCTGCGACGTGCACGTGATCGAGCAGATCCCCGGCGAGCAGCGTCTGGCGGTGGCGTACTACAGCCAGGGAACCAAGATCCTCGACTACTTCATCGACGAGCAGGGCCGGTGGACGTTCCGGGAAACCGCCTCGATCATCTTCCCGAACGCGAACACGTGGGCCTCCGACGTGTTCAAGATCGTCGACAACGGGGACGGCACCAGGACGTATCACTTCCTGGCCACCGACATCGGCCGCGGCGTTGACGTGTTCACGTGGACCGGTCCGACCAACCCGATGGGCACCCCGCCTCCGGCCGACGCGCTCAGCGCCTCAGGGCTCGAAGGGAACGTGGGGCTGCTGGCGCTCGGGCTGGGCGGCATGCCGCTGGCGGCTCGGTTCGGACGGCGGAGGCGCCGCTCCTAGATCGCTCGGCACGGCGTAAGGATCGAAGCAGAGTGGCAAGAGGGGTCGGGACGTGAAGCGCCGGCGGCTGTGGGGGCTGGGGTTCCTGGCCATGGCGCTCGTCGCTCCGTCATCGGGGCCTGCCACCGCGCAGGCTCCGCCGGCCCTGGGCGCCGTGACCACCGTCGAGGGAACCGGGCCCGGCTCCATGCTGGTGACCATCCCGGCACCGGCCCACATCTCGCCCGCCATCCTCAACAACAAGGACATCACCGTGGAGGGCAGCGGCCGGTACGTCGGCATCGCCCTGGTCGCCGAAGGATTCGAGGAGCGGATCGGTCCCACGCTCATCGCGGGGCGCATCCCTCCTCGCGCGCTGTGCGACGACACCGGCTGTCCGTACGGAATCGCCACGCCCTTCGCCGGGATCGATCTCGAGTACAACCGGTTGGACGAAGGAGTGCTCACCCTGCCTCCCGGCGATTACCGGCTCCACCTGATCACCGAGTCATCGGCCGGCCCGGTGTCCGTGACGTTGCGGTTCGACGGTCTGACCGGGGAACAGGTTTTTCAGCCGTCCGAGTCGAGCGGCCTGAAGACGCTCCCGCTTCCGCCCCGGCTTCCGTCGGCCTCCCCGACTCAGTCGGTGTACTGGGGCGGCGGCGCGCACGACATCGGCGCACGGTCTCGCGGGATCATGTGGTCCATGGCCTGGTTCCGGCATCCCGCGGAGCCTGAGGGAACCTACCGCTACTGCACCTTCCGGAACGCGGATCCGGGTGACTATCCGGGTTGTCCCACCGCCGAGTGGGAGATGGCCATCACCGGCGGCATCGCCGGCTACCCGGTCAAGGCATGGATCCTGATGGAGGGCTTCGGCTTCCCGGTCCAGGGAAACTGGGGCCAGAAGCTCTGGTACGCGGCCGACCTCACCGACGGCCTCGACGGCATCGCCCTGTGGCTGCCGTTCGGCGACGTCCCCACGGAGCTGCCCGGACACGGCGCCGCGCTGTCGGTGACGTGGTTCCCAGTGCTGGCCGTCGAAGGACCGCGGGGTGTGCCCGAGAACGTGACCGAGGCTCGCTGTGTGCCGCAGCGGTGCTCGGATACCGAGCCGGTCCTGGTGGGCAGGGAACGCGCCGCCTCGTAGATCTGCCGGTGCCCCCGGCAGGATTCGAACCTGCGCACCGCGCTCCGGAGGCGCGTGCTCTATCCCCTGAGCTACGGGGGCAACGAGTCAATGGTAGCAACCAGGCGCTTCGGTGGGCTCCGGGCAAACGGTAGCCTTACGACATGGCGGAGTCCCCCGAAGACGCGGGGAAGAAGCGGCGGATCCTCGTAGCCGACGACGATCCCGTGATCCTGCGACTCATCCAGGTCAACCTGGACCTCGAGGGCTTCGAGGTGGTGACCGCGGGTCGGGGCGAGGACGCCCTGGCCCGGGCGCGAGAGGGGTCGCCCGACCTCATCCTGCTCGACGTGATGATGCCCGGGATGAGCGGCTGGGAGGTGGCCCGGCGGCTGAAAGAGGACGGCAAGACCGCGGACATCCCGGTCGTGTTCCTCTCGGCTCGGACCCAGGAGGAGGACCGCCGGCGAGGCCAGGAGCTCGGCGTGGTGGCGTACGTGACGAAGCCCTTCGACCCCGACGACCTGGTGGACACGGTTCGCCGGCTGGCCCGGTCGTAGCAAAGGAACGGTCGTGATCGAAGCCGAGCTCAGCGGCCTCATCCGCGCAGCCGTCGACGCCTCGGCCCCGGAGCTGGGCCACGCGCCGTACATCGTCGAGGTCACGCGGACCCGGCAGAAGGAGCACGGCGACTACGCGACCAACATCGCCCTGGCTCTGGGGGCCGCGTCCGGCCGCAACCCGCGGGAGGTGGCAGAGATCCTGGTTCGGAACCTTCCCCAGAACGACGTCGTGGCCAAGGTCGAGGTGGCCGGGCCCGGGTTCATCAACTTCTTCGTGGCCCACGGGTGGCTGTACCGCGTGCTGGAGGAGATCGACCGGCAGGGTCCGGCGTACGGCCGGCTCGAGGCACCGGAGCCCGAGCACGTGCAGGTCGAGTTCGTGTCGGCCAACCCCACCGGCCCGTTGCACGTGGGCCAGGGACGCAACGCCGCGCTGGGGGACGGTCTGGCCCGGGTGCTCGAGGCGGCCGGGCATCGCGTGCAGCGCGAGTACTACGTGAACGACACCGGCACCCAGGCGGCCCTGTTCGGCGCGTCGGTGGAGGCCCGGTACCTCGAGCACGTCGGCCGGGAAGGCGAGCTCCCAAAGGAGGGGTATCACGGCGAGTACGTCAAGGAGCTGGCCGCTCAGATCGCTGCCGACCTCGGCGACTCGCTGGTCGAGGCTTCACCAGAGGAGCGCCGGGCCCGGCTGGCCGAGGAAGGGATGCGCCGTGTGCTGGACGGCATCCGGGCCACCGTCGAGCGCTTCCGGATCCGGTTCGACGATTGGGTCCACGAGTCCACCCTCCACGCCGAGGGCCGCGTCCAGGAGACGGTGCAGGTCCTGCAGGACCGCGATCTGGCCTACGAGAAGGATGGCGCCGTGTGGTTCCGCTCGACCCGGTTCGGCGACGACAAGGACCGCGTGCTGATCCGGGCCACCGGAGACCCGACCTACTTCGCCGCGGACTGCGCGTACCTCCGGCACAAGTTCGACCGGGGGTTCGACCGCCTCATATACGTGTGGGGGGCCGACCACCACGGGACGGTCCCCAGGCTCCGTGGCGCCGCGGAGGCGCTGGGGTACGAGGTGGACCGGGTCGAGGCCCTCCTGGTCCAGCTGGTGTCCCTGTACCGCGCGGGGGAGCCGGCCCGGATGAGCAAGCGGACCGGGGACATCGTTTCGCTCGACGAGCTACTCGACGAGGTGGGAACCGATGCCGCCCGGTACACGCTGCTGTCGCGCTCCGGAGACACCGCGCTGGACTTCGACATCGAGCTGGTGAAGCGCCAGAGCCTCGACAACCCGGTGTACTACGTGCAGTACGCGCACGCCAGGATCGCCAGCCTGATCCGCTTCGCCGAGGACCAGGGAACGAGCTTGGTGCCGCTCTCCGAGATCGCTCCCGAGGAGCTGGTGCATGAGACAGAGCTGGACCTGTTGCGGAAGCTGGCCGACCTTCCGGAGCAGATCCGCCTGGCGGCGAACCTCCGGGCCCCGTACCGGCTCACCCGGTACGCCGAGGAGCTGGCCGCCGACTTCCACCGCTTCTACACGGAGTGCCGGGTGGTGACCGACGACCCCGCCCTGACCCAGGCCCGCCTCCATCTGTCGGCCGCCACCATGCGCGTGATCGGCAACGTCCTGGACCTGCTCGGGGTGACCGCGCCGGAATCGATGGAACGGCTGGAGCAGCGGGAGTGAGCCGTCCTCCGGCGCCGGGCCCGGAACCGGCGGTCACGCCGCCGCAGGGCGTCGAGGTTCGGCCGGCCCGCCCCGGGGACGCCGCCGGGTGGCTGACCCACGTCGCGGACGTTGCGGCGGAGGGCCGGTTCATCCGCACCGAGCGGATCGACCCCAGCCGCCGGCGGATGCGGCGGAGGCTGCGGGACTCGTGGACAAGGCGCCAGGCGTACATCACCGCGGCGGCCGGTGATCGGCTCGTGGGAACACTGCACATCGCCCGGGAGGAGGGAGGCCCGGCCACCGAGCACATCGCCTCGCTCGGCATGTCGGTGGACAAGGAGTGGCGGGGGCGCGGCGTGGGATCCGCGCTGCTGGCCGAGGCGTTCCGGTGGGCCCGGTGGGCCGAGGTGGAGAAGCTCGGGCTGACCGTGTATCCCCACAACCAGCCCGCGATCAACCTGTACAAGAAATTCGGGTTCGTGGAGGAGGGGCAACTCACGGGTCATTCCAAGAAGTCGTACGGCTACGAGGACGAGATCGTGATGGGACGGTGGCTGTGAAGACCATCCGCGTGGGCATGCTGGGATGCGGAACGGTCGGCGCGGCGACCATCCGTCTGTTGGACGACCACGGCGCGGACATCGAACGCCGGGTGGGGTGCCGCCTGGAGGTCACCCGCGTCGCGGTGCGGAACGCGGAGCGGCCGCGGGACGTGCCGCTCGCGGCGGCCGCGTTCACCGACGATCCGCACGCCGTCATCCGTGACCCGGACGTCGATGTCATCGCCGAGCTGATCGGCGGGATCGAGCCGGCACGGTCGCTGATCCTGGAAGCGATAGGTGCCGGGAAGCACGTGGTCACCGCGAACAAGGAGCTGCTGTCAACGCTGGGGCGCGAGCTGTTCGACGCCGCCGAGTCCGCCGGCGTCGACGTGGGGTTCGAAGCCGCGGTGGGAGCCGGCATCCCGTTGATCCTCCCGCTCCGCGAGTCGCTGGCAGGCGAGCGCATCTCCCGGATCCTGGGGATCGTCAACGGCACCACGAACTACGTCCTGACCCGGATGACCGAGGACGGCCTCCCGTTCGCCGACGCGCTGGCCCAGGCCGAGCGGCTGGGATACGCGGAACGCGATCCGAGCGCGGACATCGAGGGGTTCGATGCCGCGGCGAAGTGCGCGATCCTGGCATCGCTGGCGTTCAACGCCTCCGTGGTGGCCGGCGACGTGTACCGCGAGGGCATCGCCGGGCTCCAAGCGGAGGACGTGGAGTTCGCCACGCGTCTCGGATACGTGGTCAAGCTCCTGGCCATCGCCGAGATGGACCAGGGCGAGGTGGCGGTCCGGGTCCACCCGGCCATGATCCCCAAGACCCACCCGCTGGCCGCCGTGCGGGAGTCGTTCAACGCCGTGTTCGTCGAGGGGGCGGCCGCCGGCGAGCTGATGTTCTACGGGCGGGGCGCGGGCGGGCGCCCGACTGCCTCGGCCGTGCTGGGCGACCTGATCGACGCCGCCCACAACCTGCGGGCGGGCGGCAGCGGGCGCACGGCGCCGTTGGCCAAGGCCCGCACCCGCCCCATCGACGAGATGAGCTGGCAGTTCTACCTCGACGTCGCCGTCGCCGACCGCCCCGGCGTGCTGGCCGCGGTGGCGGCCGTCTTCGGCGAGCACCAGGTGTCGATCCGCTCGATGGAGCAGTTCGGCCTGGGAGCGGAGGCCCGGCTCGTGTTCATCACCCACACGGCCAGGGAGCGCGACATGCAGGCCACCATCTCCGGCCTGCGCCACCTCGACGCCGTCGAGCGCATCGGCTCGTTCCTGCGCGTGGTGGGGCCGGAGTAGTGGATGGCTGGCGCGGCGTCGTCGAGGCGTACCGCGACTTCCTCCCGGTCACCGACGACACGCCGGTCGTCACGCTCCACGAGGGTGGCACCCCGCTGCTGCCCGCCCCGCGGCTGAGCGAGCGGGTGGGCGC
>DASZKM010000196.1:0-3382 GCA_035947055.1 Actinomycetota bacterium | reverse complement strand
CCGTGGAGAACGGGCACGTGGCCGTAGCCCGTACGGAGATCGCGAACCTCAAGAAGCGGCACTGGCCTCACCTCCGAGGTAGGCGGCGATGACGTCGGGATGCTTCTGGATCTCCTTCGGCTCTCCCTTGGCCAGGAGCTTCCCGAAGTTCAGGACGTACACGTAGTCGCACAGTGAGACGACCAGAGGGACGTGGTGCTCGATCATCAGGATGGTCAGGTTCAGTGAGTCGCGCAGGAAGCGCAGGGTGTCCCCGAGCTGATGGGCTTCCTCGGGACCCATCCCCGAAGAGGGCTCGTCCAACAGGAGGATGTCGGGGTCGGTGGCCAACGCCATGGCCAGGTCGCACATCTTCTGCGTCCCGTAGGGAAGGCCGCCGACCTCCTCCTTGGCTACGGGCAGCAGCCCCAGGAAGTCCAGGATCTCTTCCGCGTTGAGGCGGAGCTCGGCCTCCTCGGCGAAGGACGGTGGGGACCCGAGCATGCCGGACGTCGCTCCGTATCGGACGTGAGGGTGCTGGGCGATCATCACGTTCTCCACCACGGACAGGTCCCCGATCACGCCGAGGTTCTGCCAGGTCCGTCCGATGCCCATGGACGCCTTCTGGTGGGTGGCGACCTTGGTCACGTCCTTCCCCCGGTAGATGACCCTGCCCCGGTCGGGCTTGTAGATGCTCATCAGGCAGTTGAAGAACGTGGTCTTTCCCGCCCCGTTCGGGCCGATGAGCCCGACGATCTCCCACTCGCCCACGTCCAGGTCGACGCCGTCCAGCGCCTGGAGTCCGCCGAAGCGGATCGATATGTCTCGGACCTCCAGGACCTGGGTCACGTGGCGCTCTTCCGTCGTGCGGGCCGTTTACCGGCGGGGGACGGGTTCCCGGCGCCCGCGGCGGCCGCGGCCGCCTCGGCGGGGGCGGGGAGAGCCGCCTCCGCGGCTGCCGGTTCCGTCGCCGCGGCCGGCGTGGCCCGAAGGCTCCGGTGCAGTCGCCGAAGGTAGACCAACAGCAGTACCACGAACACGAAGGCCGCCACGGCTCCCACGGCCAGTCCGGCCAGGAACCGGGGGAGACCGGCTCCGTTGGTCAGCCCCAGTGTGACCAGGAGCCCGATCAGCAGCGGGAACCCCGCCAGGCGCACGGCCTCGTGACGGTCCTCGACCAGGGGTCCGCCCGCCAGCCACCGTCGGAACGGCAGGATCTGTTGCCCGATCCCTCCCGGGTACAGCGTGATCGTCAGCAACAGCAAGAGAGCGCCGAAGAATGGCGACAGCGTCTGGATCAACACTTCACCAACGCCGGGGAGGTTGAGCGTGGCCCCGCCGGCCACGGCCGACAGGTACAGGGGGAAGACGGCGAAGAAGGCGGACCCGATCACCACACCGGCCCGGGAACCGAGCCCGCCGACCACGGCCATCAGCACCCAGACCAGCGCCGTGCGCAGCTCGAAGTCCAGCGCCTGGACGGCCTGGTTCCAGTGCCCGAACAGCCCACCGGCCACGCCCGCCAGGAAGCCGGCCACCCCGAACGACAGGAGCTTGTAGAGCGTGACGTTGACGCCCAGCGTCGAGGCCACCCGCTCGTTGTTGCGAAACGCGGTGATGGCCCGGCCCGCCCGGGTCTTGACCAAGCGCCAGTCGATGAACAGGAACACGGCCAGGATCCCCAAGCAGACGTAGGCGTATGCCTCGTTCGACTGGAACGCCGCGGGCCGGGGGGTCGCCGCGCCGGCTCCGCCACCGGTGAACGCCCGCCAGTTGAAGATCGTCGTCTCGGTCATGAGCCCGAAGGCAAGAGTGATCAGCGCCAGGTACAGCCCCCGGATGCGCAGGGCCACCAGACCGAGGAGGACGGCCATGGCAGTACCGGTCAGGCCGGCCACGGTGAGGCCCACCCAGAAGTCCGCCGTGGCCACGGTGGGCGGAGCGATGACCAAGCCGGTGGTCGGATCCTCAGGGAAGTTGCCCACGCTCTTCACGACGTACGCGGCCATGAAGGCACCGATCCCCACGAAGGCCTGGTGTCCCAGGGAGATCTGTCCCCCGTGCCCGGTGATGATGTTCACCGACAGCCCGATGATCGCGTAGATGGCGGCCAGCCCCATCCACAGGTCCTGGGTCGTGTCCAGGATCCTGGGAAGCGCCAGCACGGCGCCGGTCAGCACGAGCGCGGCGATCACCCTCGCCGTCACCCCGGTCGGCGCCGGTCGGAACTCCTTCACCGACACGGCTTCGTGTGCGGCGGCCATCAGGTGAGCTCCGGGTGGTTGTCCATCACGCTTCGGTTCCCAAAAGGCCCTGCGGCCGGATCAGGAGGACCAGCAGCAGCATGCTGAACACGGTCAGCTCGGAGGCACCGGGGACCCCCGCGTCCTGCAGGTAGAAGATCCCCACGTTCTGCGCCGCTCCCACGAGCAGTCCGCCGATGAAGGCGCCGGGGAGGCTGGTCATCCCGCCCAGCACGGCTCCGGTGAATGCCGGGACCAGCGTCGTGGACGTCATGAACCCTGGCGTGAAGATACTCAGTGGAGCCTGGAGGATTCCGGCGATGCCTCCCAGGAGCGCGGCGAAGCCCCAGATGAATCGGGAGATCCGGGGGACGGAGATCCCCACGATGCGGGTGGCCAGGGGATCCTGGGACGTGGCCAGGATGGCCAGGCCGAGGTTGGTGCGGGAGAAGAAGAACGCCAGGGCCAGGGCCAGCGCAGCGAGGACTCCCACGATCAGGAACTGCTGGGGGGTGATCGCAGCGCCCAGGAAGGTGATGCCCTCCCCGGCGATGGCCGGGGCCAGGAAGCGAGCCTCCGGCTTACCGATGATCACGGTCACGGCGATGATGAACAGGGCGGCGCCCACCGTGGCCACCAGCACCGTGATGCGGGGTGCGTTGAACAGGGGACGGATGACGAGCCGTTCGACCAGGATGCCCAGCAACACCGCGGCCACCAGACCTCCCGCCACGGCGACCCCATAGGGAAGGCCCATCCGATCGAACAGCGCGAACGTGACGAACGCAGCCACGGTCCCGAACTCGCCCTGGGCGAAGTTGAAGACCCGGGCGCCCTTGTAGACCAGTACCAGGCCCACTGCCAGGAGGCCGTACACGGCTCCCTGGAACAGCCCGATGACCAGGAAGGTCAGGCCGGATGGCTCACTCGGCACGCTTTATCCCCTTCGGCCAGGCATGCTCCGACCGGGGAAGCCTAGCCTACGGAACCCCGCCCGTGGAGCGAATCAGCCCTTGTAGAAGGGGACCTCGGTGACGTACTGGCCCTTGGTGCAGTCGGCACGGAGGATGTGCACCTGACTGGCGCCGAAGTGGTTCGTCGGCGTGAACTTCAGATCCGGGAACACCCCGCTCTTCACCGTGGCCGTCTGCGTGGAGGCG
>DASZKM010000195.1:0-5935 GCA_035947055.1 Actinomycetota bacterium | reverse complement strand
CCACCGCTGGGCCGCTTCCGTCCATTCGCCCGCCCGTCGGTAGTCGGCGACCTCGGAGCACGCACCGATCGTGTTGCAGTACACGATCCCGGTGGCGATGGGGCTGAGCTCGCCGGAGACGGCGGCCACCGTGGCCTCGTCGACCAAAGCCATGCCCTCCTTGGCGTCCCCTCTTGCCACCATGGCCAGCCCCTGGTTGGTGAGCGCCCGAGCCTGTAGATCCGGATCGCCGAATCGGGCGCCGAGATCCACCGCCCTACCGGCCAGCTCGACAGCGCGGTCGATGTCGCCGTCCATCTGGGCGACCTGGGCCTGGGTCAGCCAGAGATAGCCGTGCTCCACCGACTCGGGCTTTCCTTCGAGGAGCCGCTCCGCACGCCTCAGCCAGCCGGTGGCGATGGACGGCTCGAGTCTGTTCCAGTGGTCGCGGACCAGGACGAGGGCTACGAAGGCGGCGCGGATCTCATTCCCTTCATCCAGGTAGGCGCGGTAGGCCCGCTCCCGGGCGCTGATGACGTCCCGGATGCTGCCGTGCCACCACGCGGCCTGGCCGTAGTCCTCGAGATCCTTCGGGGACAACGTCGACTGCGCATCGGCTTCCCGGAAGCGGTCATAGGCATCCTGCCAGGCGTGGCGGTCGAGGGCTTCGCGGGCGGCCTCGAGCGGATCTTCGAGAGTGCGCTGGCCCACGGAGTGATGGTACCGCCTAGCCGCTGGAAGCGGCCCGCTCTTCCCAGGCCACGGTGGGAGCGTCGGACCACAGTCGCTCCAGGCCGTAGTACTCGCGCTCCTCGTCGCGAAACACGTGGGCCACGAAGTCGACGAAGTCCAGGAGGATCCACTGCCCCTCCCGTTCGCCCTCACGGCGCACGGGTTTCAGCCCTCGGTCACGAACGGCGCGCTCGATCTCCTGGGCCACCGTGCGGACCTGACGGTCGCTCGATCCCGTGGCGATGACGAAGTAGTCGGTGATGACGATCAGATCTCGAACGTCCAGGACCACCACGTCGCGGGCCTTCTTGGACGCCGCCGCTCGGGCGGCCGACACAGCGAGGTCGCGCGAGGCGGTCACGAACCTCCGAAATCGCGTCCCACGACCACGGTGACGTCGGCGAGTCCGGGCTGGCTCCCCAGATACACCCGGCCCATGCCCAACAGCTCGCGGGCGCGTTCCGCGGCCGGGACGTCTGCCTCCGATGAAGCGATGATGCGCGTCTCCTTCAGGTCGAACGTATTCGCGTTCTGTGATGACACCAACAGGAACCCTTCGGGAACGAGGATCCGGGCTACCTCTTCCCCGATCCCGGGTGTTCCCACCCCATTCAACACCACCAGGCGGATGGCATCAGCGGGGTTCGTGACCACGAACCGCCGGTTGACCAGCTCCTTCAGCGCGTCGCGATCGACCCTGATCACCCCGGCCCCGAAGTCGATGACCGGCAGCGCGACGAGGTCTGGCGGCTCGGGGAGCGCGGCCGTCATCGCCCCCTGGATCTCGGAGGGGAGATTCGCGGCCGTCTCGGGCCTCGCGGCAATGGCGTCCATCAAGCCCTCCAGGACGTCCTGCCACCGGAGGAATGGCTCATCGGGCAGGGGGATGGACTGTGCCGGATGGAGGTAGGCAAGGACTGCCTCGCCACTCATCACCTGGTCGGCAACTTCGATGCCGCCGATGACGTCGACGATCCCGGCGAAGGTTCCCAGGTCGGTGGTGATCGAGGCATCGACTGGGACACCGAGCACGTTCTGGAGGGCTACCTGGACCAGTGCGTGGTCGCCTGTGGCGGCGGCCTCTTCGAGCGTGCCCAAGCTCTGCCCGGGCACCGTGACAGTCAGATTGGACGGGATGGCCAGGGCGAAGGGTCGCCGCTCGCCCGAGGCCAGGAGTGTGAGGAACGTCTCGCCCTCCTCACCCTGCACGATCCACGCCACCACCTGCTGGTCGGGAACGGCAGGAGCGGCAGCGGTTCCTTCTTCCGTTTCCTGGTCCCCTGCCCGAGGCCAGACCTGGGGAAGCACCGAACCCACCGCGGCTGCAACCAGGATCAGCCCCAGCCAGCGAACGATCCGCACCCGCGAGCGCATGTACGTCCGCCGCGGACGGAGCGGCTTGCGTCGCCGGGGCCGGGCGGGCTTGGGTTCCGGTTCTTCGACGACCTCCTCGAATTCCTCGAACCGCTCGAGCTCGTCGAGATCCTCGACCGGTTCCTCGACCGTCGTTTCGACCGGCGGCTCCTCGACCCGCGGCTCCTCGACCGCCGTCTGCTCTTCCAGTGAATCTGGAGGTGATTCGCTCGGCAGGAGCTCCGCTGACGCCAGCTGGGCGAGATACAGGTCCTCGGGCGGGCCGTCCGGTTGCTGCTGCGGGACAACCCACAGGCTCGACCACCACGCCCGCAAGCGTCCCTTCGTGCGAGGTGGTGGCTCTTCCGCCTCCAGGGCCACCGGTGGTTCATGGATCTCGGGCTCCTCGACCACGAGCTGTTCGGGCTCGGCACCGGGAGGCGCTTCGGCCTGCGCCTGTGCGGCCTCCAAAGCTGCCCGGATGCGGTGTCCGATCCGTTCCTGCTGCCTCCGACGGTGCCGGCGTCTCGGGGTCGGCGCCTCGCTGGGAGGTGCACCCGACTCGATCACGACCTCTTCGGCCGCCGGCTTCCTGGCTGGGTCGTCCGCGATGGCCTCGGGTGCTTCGATCGGCTCGGCAGGAGGCTCCTCGACAGGCGGTAGCTTGGGCTGAGGTTCTTCAACCGCTCCGGTCCTGCGGGTCCGCTGGTGCCTGCGGCGCTTGCGTCTTGGTTGGCGAAGCTCTTGCGCCTCGACGTCGGGAAGCTCAGCCACCTGCTCGCTCGCCGTCTCGGCGGGCGCAAGTTCCGCTTCTAGGGTCGACGCTTGCTGGGGCGCTTCTTCCGTCGCGGGCCGTTCGCCGCTCGCATGCTTTCGCCGGCGGCCGAACCAGAACCGTCGCCGCTTCCCGTTGGCCGCTTCATCCCCTCTGGGCTCCGCGACTCCGGCCTCCGGCTCGGCGGCGGGAGCCTCGAGATCGGAAGCCGTCAAGAGCGCCGGATACTCGCCGAAGAGCTCCTCGTGCTCGTCGTGTTCCTGATCGTCGCGCCGCCTCATCGATACAGCCCGGCCTTCTCGATGTACGTCTGGACGCCCTCGGGGACCAGGTACCTGATCGGGCGGCCCTCGTGGACCCGGGCCCGGACGTCCGTGGACGAGATGGCCAGCGCGGGGATCGTCATCACCGACACGTTGGGATGCCGGGTAGGGGCCGCGGCCTCGAATCGCCCGATGTCGTACCCGGGCCGGGTGGCGGCGATCACGTGGGCGACGCCCAGGATGTCCTCGGGGTCTTTCCACTCGAAGATCTCCAGGACGGCATCGGCGCCGGTGATGAAGAACAGGCTGGTGTTCTCCCCGTACTCACCTTGCAGGGTGCGGATCGTGTCCACGGTGTACGTGGGCCCCGCCCGGTCGATCTCCACGCGGGATACCCGGAAGTACGGGTTCCCAGCGGTGGCGATGACCGTCATCAGGTAGCGATCCTCCGGCGGGGCAACGTCTCGCTCCTCCTTCATCCACGGCTGGCCGGTGGGGACGAACAGCACCTCGTCCAGGCCGAACTGCCAGAACGCCTCCTCGGCGGTGAGGAGGTGGCCGTTGTGGATGGGGTCGAACGTGCCGCCCATCACCCCCAACCGGCGTACCGAGGCCACCACGCGATTGTAATTCCGGGGCTGTCGTTCCCCGGGATTTGCGTCCGAATACGTCGTTCGACGTGGGGCAGCTCGCCCTTGAGTCCGACAAGATCCGAGGGTAGATAGAGGCTCGTGAACCTGGTGGGCCGGAGAGACTTCCGGCTGATCTTCGTCGCGTTCGCTCTGTCCTCTCTGGGCGACTACGTGGCGCTGATCACCCTCACCCTTCGGGTGGAGGCCCTGACCGATTCCGGGTGGGCGGTGGCCGCGCTACTGCTCACCGGTCTGGTACCCCCGGTCCTGCTGTCGCCGGTCTCGGGGCTGCTCGTCGATCGGGTGGAGACCGTGCGGGTGCTCGTGGTTACGGCCCTGTTCCAGGCCATCGTCGCGGCCGGCCTGGCGTTCACGTCGGGACTGGCGCCCATGCTGGCCCTGTCGTTCCTGCTCGGCATGGGCCTGTCGGTGACCCAGCCAGCGCTCTTCGCCCTCATCCCCCGAGCGGTCGGGGAAGAGCGAACCACCCAGGCGAACGCGTACCTGGAGGTGGCCAGGTGGGGAGGGGCCGCGCTCGGCCCGGTCCTGGCCGCCACGTTGACCGACGCGGTCGGTGCGATGTCAACCCTGCTGGCCAACGCGGGGACGTTCCTGGTCGTCGCGGCTCTGGGCCCGCTGCTGACCGTTCGCCGCCCGCCGGAACCCACGCCTGCGCCCGCCGCTCCGTCGAGCCACGAGGCACCCATCGCCGAAGCGGTTCGCCGGCGAGGCGAGGCCCGGGAAGGGATCGTCCACATCGCTCGCGACCAGCTGCTGCGCCTGGTCATCCCCATCCTCGGAGTGATGATCGTGTTCGCCGCGGCGGACAACGTTGCGGAGGTCTTCTTCGCCAAGGACGTCCTGCTCGCCGGGTCCACCGGGTACGGCGTGCTGGTCACGATGTGGACGCTGGGGATGGTGGCGGGATCGACGCTGGCGGGACGGATGCTGCGTCCGGCGCACCTGGGGGCAGGTGTCCTCATCGCGGGTGTGATCGGGGGCGCCGCGGTGTTCGTCGCGGCGGGCGTGGCCCTCTATCCGCTCGCCGTGGCGATGTTCCTCGTGGGTGGGGCCGCCAACGGCGTGGAGCTCGTCGCCATGCGGAGCCTCCTCCATCACCGGGTCCCCGACCGTCTGCGGGGCCGGGCGTTCGCCGCGTACTACGGCGTCGTGCAGGGTGCGCAGATCCTGGCCCTGGCGGCCAGCGGCGGGCTGGTCGAGGCACTCGGCGCCCGCAACACCATGCTTCTCGCCGGGGCGGGAACCGCCGCGGTGGCGGTGCTCGGGCTGGGACTGTATCTGCGCGTGGACCGGAGCGAATCGCGCATACCCGCTGCGGTGTCTGCCGACTAGCGGCTCGTCCCGACCGCGTTCAGCTCCGCGATCCACTCCCGGAGACGGGGAAGGTGATCGTCGTAGTGCTTCGGCCCGCACTCCATGAACCAGTACATGGCCCGCTCTTCGGTGTCCGCCATGTACCCCCACTCCAGGAGCATCTGGCTCCGGGCGGAATGCCACTCCGCCTTGACGTCGTGGAGCGACAGGTCACGAGACGCCTCGTAGAACCGCCGGTTGATGGCATCCAGGTCGCGGTCCATTGCCGCGAGGTCCTCATCGCTCACCCGATAGGTCCCCATCCGGAGCTGCTGGAAGTAGTGGGACGCCTCGGAACACCACGCGGCCAGGTGGGCCATGAGGTCCTTGACCGACCACTCTTCGGTGTATCCCGGCTCCTCCATCTGCGGCGGCATCAGCCCGTCGAGGAGGGCGTCGAGCTCCGCGTAGCGTTCGTCCTCCATTCGGGTGAGCTGGTCGCGCCCGTTCACTCGCGAACCTGACCGTCGCCCTCCACCAGGAACTTGTACGTGGTCAGCTCGGGCAAGGCCATGGGTCCGCGGGCATGCAGCTTCTGGGTGGAGATGCCGATCTCGGCTCCCATCCCGAACTCGTAACCATCGGTGAAGCGAGTGGAGGCATTGACCATGACCGCGGCGGCGTCGATGGCATCGGTGAACCGCCGGGCCGATCCGCCGTCCTCGGTGACGATGGCCTCGGTGTGCTTGGTCCCATACCGGTTGATGTGGTCGATGGCCTCGTCGAGCGAGCCCACCACCTTTCCGGAGATCTCCAGGTCCAGGAACTCGGCCCCGTACTGCTCGTCGGTGGCCGGCTTCACGGCGTCGCTCTGAGCCCGGACCTCG
>DASZKM010000194.1:0-2142 GCA_035947055.1 Actinomycetota bacterium | reverse complement strand
CGATGATTGAGACCACCGTCGACGGCAGGTACCAGATCCTGGCGCGCGTCGCGGCCGGTGGCATGGGTGAGGTCTATCGGGCCCACGACCCCGTGCTGGGCCGCGAGGTCGCCCTCAAGATCCTGCACACCTCCCTGGCCGACGATCCCGGGTTCATCGACCGGTTCCGGCGCGAGGCCCGGTCCGCGGCCATGCTCAGCCACCCGAACATCGTCGGCATCCACGACTGGGGGGAGACGCAGGGGACCTACTTCATGGTCATGGAGTTCGTGCGCGGCCCCAACCTCCGCGCGCTGCTCCTTCGGGACGGCAGCCTTCAGCCCGCCCAGGCGGCCGAGATCGTCAGCGACGTGCTGTCCGCCCTGGAGCACGCCCACCGCCAGGGCATCGTGCACCGGGACATCAAGCCCGAGAACGTGATGATCCGGGCGGCCGACGGCACCGTGAAGGTGGCCGACTTCGGCCTGGCCCGGGCCTTCGCCGACTCCCGGGTCAGCCAGGCGCCGGGAACGGTGACCGGCACCGTGCAGTACCTGGCTCCGGAGCAGATCGAGGGGATGCCGGCCGATCCCCGCACCGACCTGTACGCCACGGGCATCGTGCTGTACGAGCTGCTCACCGGGACCGTTCCGTTCACCGGGGAGACCTCGGTGGCCATCGCGTACCGGCACCTGCGCGACCGGGTTCCTCCGCCCTCGGCATCGAATCCCATGGTTCCGGCCTCGCTGGACCGGGTGGTGCTGCAAGCCACGGAACGTGACCGCGAGCGGCGCACCGCCGGAGCGGCACAGATGCGGGCGGAGCTGACGACGGCCGCCGCCGAGCTCCCTCCCGCGCCTCCGCTGGCGGAAGCGGCCGCCGACGCCGGTCCGGGCGACGAGGTGGCCGCGGATCGACTGGCCACCGTGACCATCCCCCGGCCCCTCACGCCCGAGGCCAGGCGGCGCCAGCGAGCGGGGAGGTTCCTCCGCATCGGGTCAAGCGTCATCGCCGCCGCGGCGGTGGCCTGGGCCGTGTGGACGTTCGTCATCCCCCACCCCACCACGGTGCCGGACCTCCGTGGCGACACCCTGGCCGTGGCCGAGACCGAGGCGGATGAAGCCGGCCTGGACCTGGTGGTGACCCTTGAACAGTTCCATCCCGACGTCCCCGCCAACAGCATCATCAGCCAGAGCCTGAACCCGGGTGTCCAGGCCGAGACGGGCGACGAGCTGTCCGTGGTGCTCTCCCGGGGCCCGCAGCTCGAACCCGTTCCCCAGGTGGAGGGCCTTCCGCTGGCCGCCGCCCGCCGGCAGATCGAGGAGGCGGGATTCGAGGAAGGACGCGTGACCCGTGTGTACGACGAGGCCGTCCTCGAGGGCCGGGTCATCGACCAGAATCCCGCGCCGGGCCGCGAGCTGGAGATCGGCGAGGGCGTCGACCTCAGGGTGAGCAGGGGCCCGGAGCCCGTTGACCTGCCCACGGTGGTCGGTCGGAGCCGCCAGGACGCAGAGGATCTGCTGGAGGCCCTCAACCTGTCGGTGGAGGTCACCCAGGAGTACTCGACGGTCCCGGCGGGTCAGGTCATTCGGCAGTCCCCGCCTCCCGGCGAGGAGGTGGACCAAGAGAGCGTGGTCACCATCGTGGTGTCCAAGGGCCCCCGGTCCTTCCCCATGCCAAACGTGGTCACGGACCCCCCGATGTCTCGGGCGCAGGTGGAGTCCCAGCTCCGGGCCCTCGGCCTCCAGGTCCGCGTGGTGACCGTGCCGAATTCCTCCGGGGACGTGGTGGTGGGCCAGGAGCCTGCCGCGGGTCAGATCGTCCAGACCGGCCAGGTCGTCACGGTCTACGTGGGCTGATCGGCCCACGCGTTTGACCGCCGGTCATCACGGGTAGGTAACAGACACCTCGAATCTTGAGAGGAGGAATTACCGTGCATAACGACGCAGACAGACTGCAGTTCGAGGGCAAGTTCGATCAGTTCAAGGGCCGTATCAAGGAGGCCTGGGGCGTGCTCTCGGATGACGAGCTCGACCGCACCGAAGGCAAGTGGGACCGCGTTGTCGGGACCATCAAGGAGAAGACCGGCGACACGGCCGAGGCCGTCGAGCAGAAGCTGCACGACATCCTGAGCCGTTAGACCAAAACCCGAGCGCCCTTCGA
>DASZKM010000193.1:0-8188 GCA_035947055.1 Actinomycetota bacterium | reverse complement strand
GCTGAAGATGACCGTCCGGTCCTGGATGTTCACCGTGGCGTCGGCCCCGGCAACGTCCAGGCCGTCTTTGACCTGCCGCAGGTAGACGTGGGTCACCTGATTGTGGGCGGAGGTGTACTCGTCAGTGACCCTGACCTGTTCGGGGGCCACGCCCAGGTGCGCGATGGCGATCCGGGCCGCTTCGCTGAGCTGCTGGTGCTCGGCGGAGACTTGGGTGGCGGGCAAGGCGGTGAGCATGAGAAATACCGACAGAAGGAGCGGCTTTGGGCGCATCTTCCCTCCTTGGGCGTGCACGATCGCGGGCGTCCACGGAAGTATTCGACGCTTGGCCGTCTCATTCCTTTCAGGCGGCTTCCGGGCCGGGCCCGGCACGCTTGCCGGAGGATGTGTCACGCTCGCTGCGTGAATCCCTGGAGAAGGGATGCCCGTTGACGATCCAGGTCCGGCGGGACGCCGAGATCTATCGCAAGGAAGGCAGCTGGTTCACCGCCCGGTGGCATTTCTCGTTCGACGAGTACCGAGACCCGGCCAACATGGGCCTGGGGAACCTCCGGGTCTTCAACGATGACGTGCTTCAACCGGGGGCGGTGTGGCCGCTGCACCCGCACCGGGATATCGAGGGGCTGACCTACGTGGTGGAGGGGTCGTTCCGCCACGAGGACGACGTCGGCGGCGCGCCGGGCCCGCTGCCAGCGGGGTCGGTGCAGCGGATGACACTCGGCTCGGGAGCCTGGCATTCGGAGCAGAACGCGTCCGAGACAGAGCGGATGCGGTTCATCCAGATGTGGATCCTCCCCGAACGGCAAGGGCTGCAGCCGGGCGTCGAGCAGAAGGTGTTCACGCGGGAGGACCGGCGGAACCGGTTGCTGCGGGCCATCTCGGGGGACGGTGGGGGATCGGTGAAGGTTCATGGCAACGCGGCGGTCTACGTCTCCTCGCTGGAACCCGGGACCGCCGTGGACCACAAGTTTCCATCCGGGATGGGGGGCTACCTGTACGTCATCAGCGGTGGCCTGGAGCTGGACGGCGAACGACTGGGGACCGGCGACGCGGCCAAGATCGTGGACGAGCCGGAGATCACGCTCAGAGCGACCGAGGAGACCGAGCTCATCCTGGTCGAGGTCGATCTGACCTAACGTTCTGCTACGGATCCGATTTCGACCGCCCGGCCGGTTCCCCGGAGTGTGCAGGTGCACAAAGGAAACGCTCAAGGCGGACGAGAAATCCTCTCTCAGGAGGTGTCCGCATGCGCAGACTCGCGTTGCTTGCTCTGACAACAGTCGTCCTGGGAGCTCTCGCCGTGCCGGCTTCCGGCCAGACAGCGGAGGTCCCCACGTTCCGCACGGAGCGCGCCTACTTCAAGTGCGCCGAAGGCCCCAAGCTTCAGAACGTGGCCGTGCTTCAGGGAACCATCCCCACCTGGAACACCACGCCGCCCGCCGGATCGTTCACGGCCGGGAATGGCTGCGGTTTCTACGAGAACCTGGCAAACGCCTCGGGCCTGAACCTGGAGTTCAAGGGAACGTTCACCGGGAACCTCGACAACCTCACCGTTGAGCTCCACGACATCTACGCCAGCACCGGCCGGCCGAACCATCAGATCCTCATGCGGGCCGTGCTCACGATCGACGACGAGCCCGTGGTGGAGAGCGCGCTGATGAACTTCCCGACCACGGCGAGCTCCACGGGCATCAGCGAGAAGATCGCGTTCACGTTCACCGAGCTGAACTTCGACGAGGAGCTCGGCGACGGGACCCAGGTTCACAACATCCATCTCGTGGCCCGCGGGGGAACCGAGACGCAGAGCCTGTTCGTGTGGGACGCCAGCGAGGTGCCGGCCGGGTTGACGTTCAACCCGGCCACGCCGGAGGCGTTCAAGATCGCGGTGGACCGGCCATGACGACCGCGCGCAGGCTTCCGGCGATCGTCCTTACCACCGTGGTCCTGGGAACGCTCGCGGCGCCGGCCTACGGCCAAACGGCGGAGATACCCACGTTCCGGACCGAACGCGTGTATTTCAACTGCGCCGGCAACGTGAAGCTGCAGAACGTGGCTCTGCTCAACGGCGAGATACCCTCGTGGGACACCTCCGCTCCCGGCTCCGCGACTCAGGGGAACGGCTGCGGCATGTACGAGAACAACCTGAACCAGGCCGGGCTGAACGCCGAGTTCAAAGGAACCTTCACCGGCAATCTCGACAACCTCACGGTCGAGGTCCACAACATGGGCGTAAGCAACGACCCCACCGACAACAAGATGCGGCTGATCGTTCAGCTCGTTGTGGACGACGAACCGCTGGCCGAGACGTCGTCGGCGGACTTCCCCACGGTGCGCAGCTCGACCGGACTAACGGAGAAAGTCACGTACACCTTCACCGAGCTGAACTTCGACGACGAGATCGGCGACGGACAGCAGGTGCACCAGGTCTACCTGGCGGTCCGGTCCAGCGGCACGGAGACCCAGAGCGCCTGGGTCTGGGACGCCAGCGAGGTTCCGGCGGGCGTGACGTTCAACCCGGCTACGCTCGAGCAGACCCAGATCCCCGTCAACCGCGGGGGATAAGGCGCCGGCGGCGAGAGCGATGAAGCGCCTCCTCGCCTGGCTGACGTGTTGCCTGACCGTCCTCCCGATGTGGTCCGGTCCGGTCGGAGCGCAGGAGATCGTCACCTGCCCGATGCACGGGACGCATACCGGGGCCCACGTACGGTCCTCGTGTCAGATGACACGCCTGGGTGGCGTGGAGGTGTCGGCCACCGCAGGCATCGGCCAGATCGAGACTCACGGCACGCTGGCCGCGGTGGTGCAGCGCGAGGACGGACAGGTGGCGCTGGTGGACATCGCGGACCCGGCTGCGCCCCGGGTCGTGGGGCGGTACGACGGAAACACGGGGTACTCGCAGCTCGACGATCCGTTCGACGGAGACGTCGCGTTTTCCACCGACGGCCGGTACCTCTTCTATGCCAGGCAGACTCACCAGTTCTCCAACGACGGCCTGCACGTCATCGACGTCGCGGATCCAACCCGTCCGCGGCGGGCCCTGTACCTGCCGGCGGGCGGAAGCCTCCGGGTGGCGTACCACCGCTCCGGTGACGCGGAGTACGTGGTGATCATGGATGCCATCGCCGGGATGGTCGTGTATCGATTCAGCCGCGCCGGGGGAGCGAGCCTGGTCCCGGTGCATGTTGATGCGCTCCCGGCGCTGAAGGTCGGAGGACCGGCATCCGCCGGGCTGTTCGTCGACCCTCGCGATCCCCGGTTGGGGATCCCCCTGCTGTACGCCGCGAATGGAGAGACGGGCCTCGACGTGTTCGATTTCTCCACACCCGAGCGACCGGTCAAGCTCGGCTCCTGGACGGCTGAAGGCCTGGCCGACATCGAGGTGGCCGCCACCTCGGAGGGACGGACCGTGTACGCGGCCACCGAGTACTGGTTCAACAAGCAGTTGCCACCGCGGATCGTGGTCCTTGATGCCACCGACCTTTCGAGGATCACCGAGCGGTTGCGGTTCAGCCCCGGCGACCCTGATTACCCGGGCGGGGTGAACTGGCGAGTTCAGGGGATCGAGCTGGCCGGTGGTCTTCTGTACGTGTCCCATTCCCACGCCGGGCTGGGTGTCCTGGATACCTGCTGCCTCACCGAGCTCCCGCGGGCGGCCACCACCGACCTGGGAGATGGCAACACCGGCGGAGAGCTCCGGTCCATCGCCCCCTACGCCATGGACGTGGAGGTCTCGAACGGCGTGGCGCTCGTCTCCGACGCCTCGACCGGGACGTTCAGCACGTTCCGGCTGGAGCCACTGTCGGCCTGACTGTTGTCCAGCGGCTTGTGCACGTGCACAGAGGACGGCGTCGCGCATTGTCGAATTTGCCCGCAGGTCCTTTCCATGGAGGTGACACTATGAAGCGCGCCCTCGCGCTGGCAGCGACCGGACTTCTGGTCATCGTGGGGTTCCCGGCGAACGCCGTCCCCCTAGTGGTCCAGGACAACGTCCGCTTGGTGAAGAACGTCCCCGGCAACACCGGTGGCCACGCTGTCGTGGAGGGCAACCGACTGTACGTCGGGGCCTACGGCTTCGGCCTCCGTGCGTTCGACATCTCCAACCCCGCTGCACCCAAGGAGGTCGGCAAGTACACGCCCGGTCCGTCGGGACCCGGCGACGTCGGGGCCCGGGCCGATGCGGTGCCGGACGCCGCCATCTGGGACGGACGGCACATCGTGACCCTGGCCGGGACCCGCCGTTCTTCCGGGCAGACCGACCGTACGGAGTTCCTGGACTTCACCAACCCGGCCCAACCGAAGCTTCTGTGGACCATGGGCCCCAACCAGACGGACGGCGAGGCTCACAACGGCGACATCGTCGACGCCCGCCGGCTGTGGCTGCCGTCCGCGGGACTCGGTGCCAACGGTTTCCGCATCTACGACGTCAACCCCGTCCTGGCAACTCCTCCGCAGGCTCCCGTGCGCCTGTTCGGAGCGGACCCCGTCTCGATGTGGAACAACTCGCCGTACCGCGAGGGTCGCCCCGTGGGGGCGCCGTTCACCCACATCCATGACATCGAGGTGTATGTGAACCACCCGGTCCAGCTCCCGGCGAGCGAGTGGGTGGATCAGGACGGTGACGGCACGCCCGACCCGACCACCGCGCCCAGGGACATCGCGCTGGCCGCGGAGGGCGGGGCCTACGCGGGCTCACCGCCGGGCGGAGCGCTCCCCGGAGCCGGAAACACGGGATCGGTCTTCGTGTTCGACATCACGGACCCGCGCAACCCGGTCGTTCTGAACCGGTGGCTGCACGGCAACGAGCCGGGCTCCGGGCACCACGCCATCCGCTACCACCACGAGATCCAGCTGCTGGACGGGGACAAGTCCGTGGCCATCGTCACCGACGAGGACCTCCACAGCGGGTGCGACGCGGGTGGCGTGGTAACGCTGCGTCTGTCGCCGGACCTGACCCAGGCCACCGAGCTGGCGGAGTACTTCAACGGCACGGGGACCCCCGCCGCCAACTGCTCGGCCCACGTGTTCAGCACCAACGGCAACTACATGTTCATGGGGTCGTACAACGCCGGCCTCCAGGTCCTCGATCTGTCCGACCCGGCCAAGCCCAAGCGGGCCGGCCAGTACATCGCCGCGGGAGCCAACTCCTGGGGCGCCCTGTACCACCGGGGATACATCTACGTTGGGGACTTCGGCCCGCGGGGGCTCGACGTTTTCGAGTTCGTGGCCAACCCGCACGCCGAAGGAGTGGTGAAGGTGGCGAATCCGGCCACCCGGACTACGCACGGTATCGCGGAGCACGGCTGCGACACGCTGCAGAACCCGTACGGGCCCACGAACGGCACCGACGGGCTCATCTTCCCGATCCCCGAGTCGCACCGTGATGGGACGCACACGATCCGCGCGCTCGGGTCGTCCGAAGTGCCGTACGACCTGGACATCTGGTTCTTCGACGCGACCTGCGCGTCGATGTCCGGGACCGGGATCGCCACGGAGAGCGCGGACGAGAAGGGTCCGATCCCCGCTGACGCGCACTTCGCCTCCGTGGACCTGTTCGAGGGCGGCCCGACCAACGTCATCGTGGAGCTGGATCCCGCGGCATGAGGAGAGCGCTCCGTTTATTGGCCGTTGGGGTGCTGGCTCTGCCGTTGCTGGGCCTGCATCCCGGCGCCGGCGCGGTGGGCTTCGGTGTGAACGTCGAGTGGGTCGGCCACGTTCCGCTGAACAACGACTCTGCCGGGGCCCGCCGGCTCGGCAACTACTTCTACCTCACGACGTCGACCGCGCTGCACATCTACGACATCACCGACCCCGTGAATCCGCGACGGGTGGGACTGTTGGGCCGTCCGCAGAGTCCCCAGTTCGCCCAGGAGGACGTGGACACCAACGGGAAGATCCTGCTGATCGGTAATAGCGTCATCGACGTGACCGACAAAGCGAATCCGAGAGTGATCTCGACGCACGGCGGCAGTTCGCACACCATCACCTGCGTGCTGGAGTGCACGTGGGCGTATGCCTCCAACGGAGCGATCGTGGACCTCCGCGATCCGGCCAAGCCGCGAACCTCGGATCGCCGGTGGACCCAGGGGATGCCGGTGGGTGGCTCGCACGACGTCACCGAGATCGCCCCCGGCCTGATCGTGACGTCCTCGGACCCCGTGCTGTTCCTGGACGCACGGCTCGACCCCGAGCGCCCCATCCTCATCGGCAAGAGCCCCAAGCGGAACCGGTTCACCCACAGCAACCTGTGGCCGCATCAAGGCCAGGACAAGTTCCTCCTGGTGGGCGGGGAGTCGGGAGCGAGCGTCGGTTGCACCGACGCCAGCGCCCACTTCGTGACCATGGACGCCACGAGCGGCTGGCCGAAGTACGACTTGAACGGGGACCTCGTCCGTCAGGGTTCGTTCACGCCCATCGCTGAATACCGGGTCCGGGCGGGCACGTTCAACGACGGCCATCCTCCCGTGAACCAGTGGTGTGCCCACTGGTTCGAGACGCACCCGTCCTATCGGGACGGGGGTCTGGTAGCCATGGCCTGGTACGAGCACGGGGTGCGGATGCTGAACGTCAAGGCCGATGGCCGGATCGAGGAACGTGGCTGGTTCGTCCCGCTGGCCGGGTCGACCTCCGGCGTGTACTGGATCACCGACCGGATCATGTACACGACGGACTACCAGCGCAGCTTCGACATCCTGCGGTACACGGGCCCGCTGCCGGCCTGATCACATACATCTCTTCGCGCTAGGCTCGAGGCGTGGGCGGTCTGCTGATCTTCGACGGCGACTGCGGATTCTGCACCTGGACCGCGACGTGGGCCGAGCGCAGGCTTCCTCCCGGCAACCGTGTCGAGCCGTGGCAGCTGGTTCCCGACCTGTCCCGGTACGGGTTGGCCGAAGCCGACGTAGCTCGAGCCGCGTACTGGATCGACGCGCAGGGCCGCTCCTATCAAGGCCACCTGGCGGTGGCCGAGACGTGGATGGCGATCGGCGGTGGATGGCGACTTCTGGGACGGGCCATCCGCGTGCCGCCGTTGAGCTGGCTGGCCGCGGCGATCTACGCGTTCATCTCCAGGATCCGGCACCGGCTGCCGGGCTCCACTCCGGCCTGCCGGACGAAACGGTAGACGGCAGCCGGTGGGATCCCGCTTCTAGCGTCCCCGCTTCGTTCCTCGCTTGCGGCCGATGGCCGCCGCGAGCTGGGACTTGGTCTTGTTCGACCGGCCCTGGATCCCCAGATCCCGGGCCTCTTCGTAGAGCTGGTCCCGGGTCCGTCCGCCGGGCCCGCGGTGGGACCGCAGCCCACCCCTTCGTCCCGAGGAGATGTCCCGACGGGACAGTCGCGAGCTCCGCTTGGCCTCGCCGGACCGGGCCCGCTCCTTGTTCACGGTTCGCGCGGCGATCTCTTCCGCGGCGTCCTCGGATCTGCCGCGCTTCTTCAGGCCCTGCTTGATGTGCTTGTACTGGCGTTCTCGTTTCTGGTTCCAGGCTCGCTGAGGCATCGCCCCTCCTCGCTCAGCGCTTCCGCGCCGAGGCCTTGCCGCCCTTCCTCCCGGCGGCTTTCTTCTGGCTACTGCTGCCTCCCTGGGAACGCTGCGAGCCGCCCTTGGAGCCGGAGGACTTCCCGCCTCTCTTGGATGCGCCGGGGGAGTTCGCGATCCTGGCCGCTCGCTCCTTGGACATCCCCTTCTTCTTGAGGCCCTCGTACTGCTTCTCGTTCTTGACGCTGGGCCGCTTGTTGGGCATTGCTGACCTCCTTTCGCTACTCACCAGAATCTTTCCCGGTGAGGCGAGGTCTACGCCCCTGGAGCGAGTCGAGCTACGGCCCGACGCGCTGGAAGAGATGCTGGCAGGGTCTCCCGGATGCGTCTGGGAGAAGAAGGGGAGGAACGAGCCTCCCTCGGATCCCAGGCCCTGGTAGTCGCCGAAGTCGCGAGGCTTAGGGAGCGGTTCAGGCGCAGGGGTGGTGCATGTGCACAAAGGGACGGCCCCCCGGTGCGGAGTATCTGTTCCCTAGCCCTATCTCTCTGCCCGAGGAGGCCTGATGAAGCGGATGTCGATCGTCGTGCTGGTGGTCGTCTCTGGTCTGGTATCGGTGCCCGGCGCCACGGCGGCCATCGAAGACCTGCCCGCGGGCTGTACGTCGGGCTCGGCCGCGTCGGCCGCCGCCCGGCTGGTCCACCCTGCCGCCGAGC
>DASZKM010000192.1:0-6584 GCA_035947055.1 Actinomycetota bacterium | reverse complement strand
CGAGGAGGGCATCGGTACGGATGCCCGCATCGTCGTGGAGAAGCCGTTCGGGACGGACCTCGACAGCGCCCGGGAGCTGAACGGGGTCGTTCGCGAGGTCTTCGACGAGTCGCAGGTCTATCGCATCGACCATTACATGGGGAAGGAGACCGTCCAGAACATCCTCGTCCTGCGGTTCGCCAACGCCCTGTTCGAGCCGCTGTGGAACCGGCGGTACGTCGATCACGTCGAGCTCACCGTGGCTGAGGACATCGGCATCGAGGGACGGGGACGGTTCTACGAGCGGACGGGGGCGTTGCGTGACGTGATGCAGACGCACCTGTTCCAGGTCATCACGTTCCTGACGATGGAGCCGCCGCCGGCGTTCGAGGCCTACCAGCTCCGAGACGAGACCTTGAAGGTGCTGCGGGCCATGCGGCCCATCTCGCCGTCGGACGTCGTCCGGGGGCAATACCGTGGCTACCGCGACGAGCCTGGCGTGGCCGCCGACTCACAGGTGGAAACCTTCGCCGCGCTCCGGACGCACATCGACAACTGGCGGTGGGCCGGGGTCCCGTTCTACCTCCGAGCCGGGAAACGCATGGGACGCCGGGTGGCGGAGGCAACGGTGGTGTTCCAGGACGTCCCCCACCTGCTGTTCGAGCGGGAGGGCATCGCGGGGATGGCTCCCAACCGGCTGACGATCCGCATCCAGCCCGACGAGGGGATCTCGCTCTCGTTCATGGTCCAGCGGCCGGGGCTGGGGATCCGGCTCGACGGGGCGGCCCTGGACTTCGACTACGGGCAGGCGTTCGCCGGCAGTCCGCTCGTCGAGGCGTACGAGCAGCTGCTCCTGGACGCCATGCACGGCGACCCCACGTTGTTCATCCGTCAGCAGAACCTGGAGCGGGCCTGGGAGATCCTGGACCCGGTGTTCAGGGAGCCACCGCGCGTCCGGGAGTACGAGCCGGGGTCGTGGGGGCCGGAGGAAGCCGACGCGCTGATCGCTCCCCGCCGGTGGGAGACCCGGTAAACACAATGGCTAGACCGAACGAAGGAGGGTTCGTGGCACGGGACATCGATTGGCAGCTCTTCGAGAAGGCCGTGGACGTCACGTCATCCGCTCTGCGCGGGTCGATGGGCGGTGAGAACTCGCAGCCGCCGGCGTACGCCGGCGAGGTGTTCAGGGCGGTGTGGTCGGCGCTCAAGGAAGCGGTGGGCGACATCCCCGACCGGCCTCGGCCCGGGTTTGCCGGGAGCTAACGGCTCTCGGCCTCTGAACCCGCGGCGGACAGGTCCCGCATCGACACCACGCCCAGCACCCGGTCGCCTTCCACCACCGGGAGGTGACGGAAGCCGCGGTCGAGCATGGTCCGCAGCGCCTCCTCGACCCTGGTGTCGGCGCTGATGGTCAGCGGGTCGGCGGTCATCCACTCGGAGACGGGATGCCCGGCCGCGTCGAAGTGCTTGCCCAGGGCCCGCACGATGTCGCGCTCGGTGAAGATCCCGGCCAATCGATCACCCTCCATCACCAGCGCGGATCCGATTCGACGCTCTCCCATCACGGTAGCCGCCTCGGCGACCGTGGTGCTGGGATCGATGGAGAAGAGTGATGTCGTCATGATCTCGCCGACGGTGCCCATGTCTGCGGAGCCTAGCATCGCCGGGAACGGCAAGGCCGCGGAACTCGTCCAACTCCAGAACACGCTAGAAAGGAACGCGATGACCCGGGCATGGGTTCTGCTGGCCGCCGTAGCCGCGCTCGCAGTTGGGTGCGCTCAGGAGGCCGAACAGGGCGGCGGGACCGGGCCGACCGAGGAGGGTGCACCCGCGCCAAGGCCGCGGGCGGACCGTATCGCCCGCGCTCCGGGGGGCGGGGGAGCCGGAGTCTCCTCCGCCGCTGGAACGGCCCAGACCGGGACTGTCGCCGACGATGTGCTCGTCCCCGGCGGGATCGCGGGCGCGGTGCCTCCCGACCTTCCTTCCGCCGACACCGAGGTGATCAAGACCGCGGACCTCGAGGTCGACATCGAGGCCCGCGGATTCCGCGACGCGATGGACACCGCGATCCAGACGGCCGCGCGGCACGGCGGCTTCGTGGTGACCAGCGTGGTCCAGGGGACAGATGCCAAGCGAGGGTCGGTGACACTGCGCGTCCCAGCGGATTCGTTCGAGGACGCCTTGGCCGAGCTGCGCGACCTGGGCACCGTTCAGCGGGAGCGCATCAGCGGGGAAGACGTCAGCCAGGAGTTCGTCGATCTCGAGGCTCGGCAGCGCAACCTCGAAGCGCAGGAAGTCGTTCTTCTTCGTCTGTTCGATGAGGCCGTCTCCGTCGCCGACACGATCCGGATCCAGCGGGAACTCTCCGGCGTCCAGCAGCAGATCGAGGAGATCGAGGGCCGGCTGCGCTACCTGCGTGACCAGACCGCACTCTCCACCATCACCGTGGCCCTCGTGGAGGAGGGGGCGGACGAGCCGGGGTTCTTCGGCAAGGCGTGGGACGCCGCGGTCGACGGCTTCCTCGGCGTGCTGTCGGCTCTCGTTGTCGTCCTCGGGTACGCGATCCCGCTCGTGGTCCTGGGCCTGCTGGTGTTCCTGGGCTACCGATGGTTCCGGACTCGCAACGCGGAGGAGGTTAGCTCCCCTTCAGGGCGGGGACGACCTCCTCGCCGAACAGCTCCACGGCGCGCGAGGCGGTCTTGAAGTCCATGCCCGGGTAGTGCAGCCGAACCACCAGGTGGAACTCCCGTCGGTCACCGAACGCGTCGACCAGCGGACGGAGGGCCTGGATGACCTCGTGCCGGTCTCCTGCGGGCGTCAGCTTCCGAAGCATGGCCTCGTCCGCTGATGGCACGTCAAGCCGGTCGACGTCGGGGGTGTCGGCCCCCTCCCGCCACGCGGCGTACACCCCCAGCTGGTGGGCCGCACCGGACTGGACGACCTCCCAGGCGTCACCGTCTTCCCACACGAAGGCGTTCTGCAGGAAGGCGAACCCGATCTCACCGGGAGCTTTGCCACCCTCCCGGGCCCCTTCGTCGGCCCACGCGAGCGCCTGACGCGTTGAGTCCAGATCGCCCCGGCTCCGGATGTAGCCGTCGCCCAGCCGCCCGGCCCGTCGGATCGATTGCTCGACCATGCCTCCCAAGTAGATGGGCGGGCCCTGCTCCCCGGCCGGCCGGGGTGTGACCTTCACCTTGTCGAACGAGAACACCTTTCCGTCGTGCGAGAACCGGTCGCCGGTCCATGCCTTGCGCAGGATGTCGACGGTCTCGACGGTTCGGCGGACCCGCTCCGGCGGTGGGACGCCGAACATCCGGAACTCCTCGTCCCGCCATCCGAGGCCCAGGCCCAGGATCAGCCGTCCGTCCGAGAGCTGGTCGACCACCGCCGCGTCCTCGGCCAGCCGCAGCGGATGGTGGAACGGCGTGAGCATCACTCCGGTTCCCAGGAGGACCCGCTCGGTGGCCGTGGCCAGCCCGGCCAGGATGGGAAGCAGCGATGGCAGGTAGCCGTCGCTGGAGCCGTGATGCTCGCTGACCCACACCGAGTCGAAGCCGACGGCCTCCGCCAGCCGCGATAGCTGGACGATGTCCCGGTATTCCTCGGCGAACGTACGGTCGGTTCCGGGCGGGATCTGACCGGTGAAGAGCCCGAGGCCGATGCGGACGGACATCGCGCCTACCCTACCGGGCCCCGGATCTCTTCCTCGAACTCCGGGAAGTACCGGGCGATGACCGGGATGTCGAACGTCCGCAGGATCTGTTCCTTCGGCTCGCGGGCCAGGAGGAACTCGAAGCAGGCCCGGACGAATTCCGCCTCCGAGGCGTAACCGGCGGCCAGTTCCTTCGCGTCTCCGATCGTGACCTCATGCCGCGTCTCGGTCCCGCCTTCGGAGACGCGTACGGAGTAGCCGTTGCCGGCAGGCTCGACGTGGATGTCGGCCACGCCCGAAGCCTACGCTGCCGCCATGCGCACCGCCGGGCAGATCGCCGCCGACGTGCGCGCGGGCCGCGAGTCACCAGTGGCGATCGTTGAGGACGCGCTTCGCCGAGCAGAGGCCTGGCAGCCCGTGACCAACGCGTTCAGCCAGCTCCACGCGGACGAGGCCATGGAAGAGGCTCGCGATCGCGCCGAGCGGCTGGCCCGGGGGGAGGACCTCGGCCCGCTGGCCGGCGTGCCGGTGACGGTCAAGGACCTGTTCGATGTGGCGGGATGGGAAACGTCCGGGTGCTCTGCGGCGTTCCGGGGAACCGTGGCCCGCTCGGACGCGGAAGCTGTTCGCCGGGTGCGCGCCGCGGGCGCCGTGGTGATCGGCAAGACGAACCAGCACGAGCTAGCGGCGGGAGCGACGAACCTGGTGTCGGCGTGTGGAGCGACCCGCAATCCCTGGGATCCGGATCGCATCACCGGCGGATCCAGCGGGGGATCCGCGGCGGCCGTTGCCGCGGGCATCGTGCCGGTGGCCCTGGGCACGGACACCGGCGGGTCGATCCGGATCCCGGCAGCGATGTGCGGGACGGTGGGGCTGAAGCCCACGTACGGAGGGGTCAGCCTCTGGGGCGCCATGCCACTGGCGCCGTCGATGGACACCGCGGGTCCGCTGACATCCACCGCCGACGACGCGGACCTGGTGTTCTCGGTTCTCGCCGAGCGGGTTGAGCCACGACTGTCGCTCGAAGAGGTCACGGTCGGGATCCTGGAGCGAGGGTTCGGCACGCGGGCCCGGCCCGATCTCCTGGACGCCACCCATGCTGCCGCCGACGTCCTTGCCGATGCAGGCTCTCGTATCTCGGCGGCCGAGGTGACCGGGATCGACGACGCCTTGGAGCTGTGGGAGAAGGTGGCCTGGGCCGAGTTCGCCTCGATCTTCGGGGACGTGGCCGGCCAGGTGCACCACCGCACCCGGGAGATCCTGGAGTTCGGCCTGGCGCACCAGAGCGAGCTCGAGCTCAGCCGGGCCCGGGCCGCCGAGATCCGGACCTCGTTCCTCCACGCCCTGGAGGACGCGGATGCGCTGTTGTGTCCGGCAACGCCGTTCGCCGCTCCGTCCTCCTACGTCCGCCTGGTCTCGATCGGCGTTGACGAGCTCGACGTCCGCCGGGGCGCGCCATCCAACCTCACCCGCCCGGTCAACCTGGCGGGCCTCCCCGCGGTGGCGTTCCCGATCGGTTTCTCCGATGAGGGCCTCCCGCTCGGAGCGCAGCTCATCGGACGTCCGGGCGGTGAGGGCGTTCTCCTGTCGCTGGTCCACTCGTTCCAAGAGCGAACCGACCATCACGTCAACAGGAGAGAAGAGCTCGAGCGGCGAGTCGCGACCTGAAAGGCTGAGCCGCGCGTAACCCTGAACTGAAGGTCTAGGCAGCCGAGGGCTTCTCGCCGCCCGGCGGGGGTTCTGCGCCGGCCGGCGGGGATGCGGGGGGTGGGGACTCGGCCGGTGGCTGTGCCGGCGCGGGGGGCGCTTCCTGACGCCGTTGCGGGGGGCCACCGGGCCCGCCGCCGCGACCTCCGGGACCTCCCGGTCCTCCACCACGGCCTCCGGGTCCGCCGCCTCTCCCGCCGAAACCGCCTCCTCCACCTCGGCCGCCCGGGCCTCCGAAGCCGTCTCGACCAGGTCGACGCGGCGGCGGCTCGGGCTTTGTCCGAAGAGGCGGAAGAGGGCGCGTGCCGCCTTCACGCTCGAAGCGGATCCGCACGGCGTCGGGCGGCACCTCTTCCCGCGAGATCTCGTGCCACCCCTCGCTGAGCAGCCGCTTCATCCGGCCCTGGGCGGTCTTCCTGAGCTTGTCCCGGCCCGGAGCCTTCGTGAAGAAGGTCTCGTAGATGACCTGCTTGCCTGCCACGGTGGGCGAGCCTACCAGATGGCTTTTGCTCGGTCCCGTACGATGCGCGGGCCGTGGAGCCCAGCCGGGACGTCCTTGGGGCGACGTTCGTTGCCGCCGCTGCTCTCCTCTTCGGAGGGGTGGTGGTCATCGGAAAGGTCATTGGCGAGGAGCTCCCCGTCGCCTCGCTGTTGGCGATCCGGTTCGGCGCCGCCGCGCTGGTGCTTGGCGGCATCCTCGCTGCGGGAAGGCGCTCGCTGCGTCCCGCGGGCGGAGAATGGGTTCGCCTGCTGATCCTGGGCGGGATCGGCTACGCGGTGGAGTCCGCCCTCTTCTTCCTGGCCCTCGAGCGAGGCACGGCCGCCACGGTCACTCTCCTCTTCTTCACCTATCCGGTGTGGGTCGCCGTCATCTCCGGAGTTCTCGGGCGGGGGCTGCCGGGCCCTCTGATGACCGCCTCGCTCGTGGCGGCGATGGCCGGCACGGCCACGGTCGTCCAAACGTCGGGCGGCCTGGACATCACCTGGACCGGGGTGGCGTTCGCGATCGGCTCGGCGGTGACATTTTCCTTCTACTTGATCGGAGCGGAGGTGTTCCTCCGACAGACGTCCCCCTTGGTGTCTGCCATGTGGGTCAGCCTGGCCGCGGCGCTGAGCCTGGGGGCCGTCTCCGCGTTCTCGGGAGCAGGCAGGTTCCCCCGCGGGGGAGACGAGTGGGGGCCGGTGCTGGCCATGGGCCTGCTGACGGCCGGGGCATTCTTCCTGCTGTTCGTGGGGCTCAGACGGG
>DASZKM010000191.1:0-5969 GCA_035947055.1 Actinomycetota bacterium | reverse complement strand
CACGGCGTGGCCGACCGGGTGCTGTACGACCTGGGCGACTTCCTCGATGACTACGCCGTGGATCCCGTGCTGCGCAATGATCTCGGCCTGCTGTTCCTGGTGACGGTGGATCGCCGCGGTCCGCGCGAGCTCGAGGCCATGCCTCTGAAGCTGGACTTCTGCGTCACCCGCGGGGCGGAGGGGGAAGAAGCCACGTGGATCAGACGAAGGTTCGGAGCGGCCTGCGCCGCCCTCGGGACCGAGGTCACCGAGGACGGCGGCCGCGTCGTCGTGTCTTGGCGCTAGCGGAGGCCGACCCAGCTAGTCGCGACGCTGCTTCTTGATGCAAGCCTTGCGGGCCTTCTTGCTCTTCTTCTTCAGGCACTTCTTCTTTTCGGCCTTCGTCAGCTTGCCCGTCGTGGTGGTGGTGCCGCCGCCTGCACCCTCGATCTTGACAACCTGCTTGACCTGCGAGGTAGAGCCCTGGAGGCCCGTGAAGGTTGCCCCGAGGGTGTAGTCGCCACCCGTCGACGGGTTGGTGATGATCGGCACGGTGCCGGCCGTCTTGTTGATGGTCGCGCTGAAGGTAAACGGCGGACACGTATTGTCGTTCGGCGGGACGTTCCCGGTCAGCGTGTATCCCGCAGTGGAAGATCCCTTGACGAGAAGTCGGACCCTGGTGACGGGCTCCAGGTCCACGAACCACACCGCGACACCGCCGTCGGCGATCTCGTCGGCACGCCGGTCTTTCTCGACGATGTTCACCGGAACGTTCGCCGGACCGTAGAAACCGGGCGGTCCTCCGGGCCGACAGCCAGGACCGACCTGGATCGTGATCTCACCGGTCCCCAGCCGGGTGTCGTTGGGGATCTGATCATCCGTCGGCAGCTTGAACCCGGCGGGAACCTCCAGCTGGACGGTCTGGAGCTCCTCCTCCGCCGCGTCCTGGGTCAACCTGATCTGGAGGGTCGGGTTCGCCTCCGTCTTGAGGTCGCTGAGTGTGAACGTGATAGCGGGGCTGAACTCGGCGGCGATCGCGCCCTCGCTCATCAGCGAGAGGCTCGCGGCGATGGCCACCAGAGGGATGAACCTTCTGCTCCTCATGGCCTACCTCCGGGGGTTGTCGGCATTTGTGCCGTCTACCTGGGCTTATTCGACATCTGGAGTCTATCTTCCTACCCTGCTCAGCGCCCCGTGAATCTCGCCGGCCGCTTCTGCATATAGGCCTCGACGGCCTCCCGGTGGTCCTCGGTCTCCACGCAGGTGGCCTGGGCCTGGGCGTCACGCTCCAGGGCGGTCTCCAGGGAGGTCTCCATGGCCCGTCCCATGAGGGCCTTGGACAGGCTCACGGGGATGGGCGGGGCGGCCACCAGGTCGCGCAGGTAGGTCTCCACCTCCTTCTCCATGGACTCGGAGGGAAAGAGCCGGTTCACGATGCCCAGCCGCTCGGCTTCATCGGCCTCGACGGTCCGTCCGGTCCACACGATCTCCTTGGCCCGGGCCAGCCCCACCAACCGGGCCAGCCGGTGCATGCCACCCAGGTCGGGGACCAGCCCGAACCTGACCTCGAGGATGGCGAAGCGGGCATCGTCGGTAGCCAGACGGAGGTCGCAGGCCAGGGCGAGCTGGAATCCGGCACCCAGGGCATGACCATGCACGGCGGCCACCGTGGGCTTCTCCATCTGGGCCAGGGTTAGGAAGGGACGCTGAGCGGTACGGACGAACGACCGGAACCGCGCTCCGCGCGTCCCGGCCAGCTGCCCCATCAGCGTGATGTCGATCCCCGCGGAGAACGCCGCCCCGTTGCCACGAACCAGGACTACGCGGACTCCGGGATCGGAGGCGGCTCGCTCGGTCGCATCGCCGAGCTCGGTGAACATCTGGGCGTTGATAGCGTTGCGCTTGTCGGTGCGCGCCAGCTCGATGGTCGCAACGCCGTCGTGCACGCCGTATCGCAGTGTCTCGAAGTCGGCCATGGCCTCCTCCCGAGGCGCGAAGTCCGGCCACGCTACCATAGGCGGGGCGCTTAGCTCAGCGGGAGAGCGCCGCCCTTACAAGGCGGAGGTCGGTGGTTCGAAACCACCAGCGCCCACCGATGAGCACGGTCACGGCCGATGTCTCGATGTCGCTGGATGGCTTCGTCACCGAACCCAACCCGGGAGGCGAAAATCCCCTGGGTGATGACCCTGGCCGCCTCCACGATTGGATGTTCTCCCAGAAGACCGCCACCGACGCCGACATCGTCGATGAGATCTACGCGACCACCGGAGCCGTCCTGATCGGAAGGCGGATGTTCGATGTCGGCGTTGAGCCATGGGGCGACCCTCCGCCCTTTGGAATGCCCGTTTTCGTGGTGACGCACGAGTCACGTGACCCTCTGCCGAGACAGGGCGGGACGACGTACCACTTCGTGACCGGCGGGCTGGAAGTTGCGTTGGCCGAGGCCCGTGTCGCTGCGGACGACAAGAACGTCGGCATCTGGGGAGGTGCGAACATCATCAGGCAGTACCTACAGACGGGACTCTTGGACGAGATCCAGATCCATCTAATCCCCATGTTGCTTGGTAACGGCGTGCGCCTGTTCCAGGACCTGAGTGCTGCGGGGATCGAGCTGAGGAAGACGAGGTCGATCGATACGCCGCGGGCGACCCACCTCCGCTTCACTGTTCTGAAGGAAGAGGTTCGCCCGTCGTGACCGAGGAGACCACGGCCTCGTCTCGGAACCGACCCCGACCGCGGATCGGCTGGATCGCCAACGGGGCTGCATTGCTTGCTCGGATAGGCGCGGACCCGGGGGACGGCGAGGAGCTGCGCCGGAAGAAGGCGCTCCTCGTGCTGATCGCGGTCCTGATCGCGCCCGTCTCCGTGGTGTGGGGCATCCTGTATCTCGCACTCGGCTCGGCGGTGGGCATCGCCCCCCTCGTCTACTGCGCCATCTCGATCGCATCGCTGGTGGTGTTCGCGCAAACCAAGAGCTTCCGGTTCCTTCTGCTCGTTCAGCTCGTCGACATCCTCGTCGCGCCGACGGCTGGCGGTCAGATGCTCGTGGGCGGGTTCCTTCCCTCCGGCGCGGTCGGGCTCTGGGGCATCCTGGCCCCTCTGGGGGCCCTCGTCTTCCTCGAGGTGCGTCAGGCCGTCCGTTGGTTCGCTGCGTTCCTGGTCGTCTTCGTGGTCACAGGGATCCTCGGCGAGGTGGTGTTCAGGGAGGCCGATCTCCCGGTGGGGTTCACCAGCACGATGCTGGCGTTGAATGTCATCGGCGCTGGCTCCATCGCGTTCACGCTCCTCGCGGTCTTCGCCAAGCAACGCAACGCGGCGCTCACGGCGCTCCGAGCCGAGCAGGAGAGGTCCGAGGAGCTCCTCGTAAGGGTCCTGCCGCGCCCCATCGCCGAGCGACTGAAGGGTTCTCACCAAACGATCGCTGATCAATTCGTGGCGGCCTCGATCCTCTTCGCCGACGTCGTGGATTTCACCCCGCTCGCGGAGCGCCTCCCGCCGGCCGAGGTGGTCGGCTTCCTCGACCACCTCTTCTCCCAGTTCGACTCGCTCGTGGAGCGGCACGGGCTCGAGAAGGTCAAGACGATCGCCGATTGCTACATGGCCGTCGGGGGGGTGCCGGATCCGCGCCCGGATCACGCGCGGAAGGCTGCGCTCCTGGCGCTGGACATGCGGGACGTTGTTGCGAACTCGGCGGTGGCCGGCCGGCCAGCTGTCGAGCTGAGGATCGGCATCAACTCGGGGCCGGTCGTGGGCGGAGTGATCGGCAGGAAGCGGTTTCTCTACGACCTTTGGGGCGATGCCGTGAACACGGCGAGCCGGATGGAGTCCCACGGCACGCCCGGCGAGATCCAGATCACGCGTGCGACCTACGAGCTGTTGAAGGACGAGTTCGTCTGCAGGCGACGGGGAACGATCCCGGTCAAGGGCAAGGGCCAGATGGAGACCTGGTACCTCGTGGGCTCGCGGTCGGACGACCGGCGCGTGGAGAGAACCGTCGAGTCAGAGGCGCGCGGCTAGGAAGCCTTCGACTCCTGCGGCACACGGAATGCGTCGAGGAGGGTGCGTAGTTCCGCGAGCAAACGCTTCGCCGCGGCGCGTTGATCGTCGGCCCGGGCCACCATCATCGAGCCCTCGAAGATGGCGCCGACCACCAGGTGGGCGATGGGCTCGATCGGCCGTGATGCGATCTGTCCCTCCGCGATGGCTTGCTGCAGCCCCTCCTTGACCAGCCGCAGACAGTATTTCGACTGGATCTCGCGCATCTGTTCCCAACCCAGCACGGAGGGCGCGTCGAGAAGCGTGATCCGCTGGGTACCGGGATCGAGATTCGCTTCCAGTAACGCGCGGCATCCGGCGAAGAATCCTTTCCATGGCTCCCGCTGTCGGTGGTAGGCCTCGGAGACCACCTTGGCCAGCCGCCGCTGCTCGTGTTCGAACACCGCTCCGAAGAGGTCGGCCTTCCCCTGGAAGTGGTGGTACAGGGCCCCCTTGGTCACCCCGGCAGCACGCACGACGTCATCGAGTTGGGTCTCCGGGTAACCCTCGGACGCGAAGAGCTGTCGCGCTGACTCGACCAGAGCGCGCTGGGTGGCCTCGGACCGCTCCGGCTGGGAGCGACGGCGTGTCTCCTGGGCTGCCATGTCGCCCAACTTACATACTTGACGAACGTACCGCAAGTATGCAAGAACATACCGCTGGTACGGAAACGAAGAAAACGAAAGGGACGCAGATGCCTCGCCGAGCGGCCAACAGCAAGCTTGCCCTCAGAGGGATCTGGGTGGCCACCCAGGCCCTGGGGCTTCTCTCACCGAGGCTGGCCGGTCGCCCGGCGTCCATCCTGTGGTTCACGCCCTGGCGACTTCCGCAGAGCGAGGGGAGCCGCGCAAGGGAACGTGAATGGCTCAAGGGATCGAAGCCGTTCCAGGTGGCCGGGCTGAAGGGTTTCGTCGCCGGCGACGGCCCGGTGATCCTGCTGGTACATGGGTGGGGAGGGTGGGCCTCGAGGCTCGGAGCCTTCGTGAGGCCCCTGGTCGAGGCCGGGCACCAGGTGGTCGGCATGGACCTGCCGGCCCACGGCTCGAGCCCGGGACGCCGAACGAACCCGTTCGAGATGGCCGACGCGTTGCTCAAGGTGGCCGGCTCCACGGGCCCGGTCCATGCCCTCATCTCCCACTCCTTCGGGGGCCTGGTGTCGCTCCTGGCGATGGAGCGAGGACTGAAGCCCGGCGCCGCCGTGTACCTGGCGCCGGCCCTGCGGCCAGACCACGTCCGCGCGCGCTTTGCTGAGCTTTTCCGGCTTCGACCGCGGGTTATGGACGCCCTCGTGAGGGTGATCGACAGGCGCTTCGGCAGCCAGGTCTGGGAGGAGCTGGACGGGCGGCGGATCGCGCACCGGATGGCATCTCGTGATCCCGACGTTCCGGTTCTGATCGCCCACGACCCGGAAGATCGCGACGCGCTCTTTTCCGACGCCCTAGCCATGAGCCAGATCCTGCCCGGGGGTCAGACGCTCAGCGTGGCGGGCGCGGGTCACCACCGCATCCTGGTCGAGGAGAGCGTCGTGATCGCGGCAGTCGAGTTCGTGACGGGCCTCCAGCCAGGCACCGGAGATTCCTCGATCCCCACCCCCAAGGCCGGTGTGGAGATCGCCTGAGGAGGATCCCATCGACCCACTGCCGCCCGACAGTCGAGACGTGATCGAGATCGAGCGCTGGATCGAGGCGCGACCGGAGACGGTCGCTGCTTATTTCACCGACCCGGAGCGATTCCTGCGCTGGCACGGTGAAGATGCCTCGATCGAGCCCTACCCCGGAGGATCGTTTCGCGTGAGCGTCGGCGGAGCTTCAAACGGAGTGGTGCAAGGAGAGTTGTTGGAGGTTGTTGCCCCGCGCAGGCTCGTATTCACTTGGGGATGGGAAGGAATCACCTCCAAGGACGGGGGCCTGGCGAGGCTGGTCGCGGAACCCTCGGTCGTGGAGATCTGCCTGGAG
>DASZKM010000190.1:0-5653 GCA_035947055.1 Actinomycetota bacterium | reverse complement strand
GCTCCGGAGACCAGCACGATGGCCCGCTGCCACCGTGGCTTGTTCACGAACATCCGGGGACGGTCCTCGTCGGAGGTGTCCTCGAAGGGGTTCATCCCTGCGATGCGCACGTACCCGCCGAGCGGGAACAGCTTCACGCCGTACTCGGTCTCCCCGCGGCGGAACGACCACACGCGCGGCCCGAACCCCAGGAAGAACTCATCGACCCGGATGCCGAAGCGCTTGGCGGTGAGGAAGTGCCCCAGCTCATGGACCAGGATCATCACGAAGATCCCGGCGACGAAGAGCAGGATGCCGATGAGCATCAGTGACGCTCCAGTGACGCTTCCGCCTGGAGCGCCCTCCCTTGGCGGGCGCCCTCCACTAGACGCCCCGAGGGGCGGGGGCGATCACCGACTGCTGGCGATGAGCTCGGTGGCCCGAGCGCGGGCCCATTCGTCGGCCCGCTGGAGGCTGACCGCCGACACCACCGGCGCCGGATCGTGCGCGTCGATCACCCGGGCGGCGATCTCGGGGATGTCGGTCAAGGGGATCAGGCCCTCCAGGAACGCTCCCACTGCCACCTCGTTGGCCGCGTTCATCACCGCCGGGTACGTGGCGCCGAGGCGGCCGGCCCGGTATGCGAGGTCCAGGGCGGGGAACGCGTCACGGTCCAGGGCTCCGAACGTCAGGCGGCCCAGCGTCGGCAGGTCGAGCGGGTCGACGCCGCTGGCCAGCCGGTCGGGATACCCCAACGCCAGCTGGATCGACAGCCGCATGTCGGGCACCGACATCTGGGCCAGCACGCTGCCGTCGTGGAACTCAACCAGCCCGTGGACGATGCTCTGGGGATGGACGACCACGTCGATCTGCGAGTACTCCAGGCCGAACAGGAAGTGGGCCTCGATGACTTCGAAGCCCTTGTTCATGAGCGTGGCCGAGTCGATGGTGATCTTCGGTCCCATCTTCCAGGTCGGATGGGCCAGGGCGTCCTTGACCGACGCCCGTGACAGCTCGTCCCGGGTCCAGCCGCGGAACGGACCGCCGGAAGCGGTGATGATCACCCGGCGGACCTCTTCCCGTCGCTCGCCCCGCAGGCACTGAGCCAGCGCGGCGTGCTCCGAGTCGACCGGCACGAGACGTTCGGGCTCCCCCTTGACCAGGTCCATGACCAGCTCGCCGCCCACGATGAGGCTTTCCTTGTTCGCCAGGGCCAGCATCTTCCCGGACTGGAGAGTGGCCAGCGTTGGGGCCAGGCCCACCGACCCGACCATGGCGTTGAGGACCATGTCGGCCTCGGAGTCCCGGGCGAGGGTCTCGGCGGCGTCCGGGCCGCTCAGGACCTGGACGTTCTTGACCCCGGTGAGCCCTGCCCGGAGCTCGTCGCCGGCCCGCTCGTCGGTGACGGCGACCACGGGGGGGAGGAACTCACGGATCTGGCCGACCAGGAGCTCGTGACTGGCCGCGGCGGCCAACCCAACCACCTCGAAACGGTCGGGATTCCGGCGGACGACCTCGAGGGCCTGGGTTCCGACGGAACCGGTGGAGCCGAGGATGACCAGCCTGCGCATCCCCACCAATGTACCCGGTCCCTGGGGGAAAATCAGAAGGACAGGAAATCAGCGGGATGCAGGGCGGATCAGAACGACAGCTGCAGGAAGTAGTACGCGGCGGGCGAGGTGAACAGGATCGCGTCGATCCGGTCGAGGATCCCTCCGTGTCCCGGAAGCAACGATCCCATGTCCTTGACGCGGAGGTCGCGTTTCAGCGCCGACTCGACGAGGTCTCCGAGGGGCGCCACCACCGCGAGCACCAGGGCCAGCCCGATGGCGCGGGTGGCGTCGAACGGCTCGATGGCCGGAACGATGGACAGCGCAACGACGAGAAGGATGACGGTGGCGCCGACGGCACCTTCCCATGATTTCTGCGGGCTGATCGTCGCCGCCATGGGCCGGCTCCCCCACAACGTCCCCACCGCGTAGGCCGACACGTCGTACAGGACGGTCATACCGATCACGACGAGGAACACGTTGCGTCCCAGCGATCCGGGGAACGACGTCAGCAGCAGAACCGCGAACGATGCGAAGAACGGCACGTACACGCCGCCGAAGATGGTGACCGCCGCGTTCACCGCGGTGTTCTTCCGGGCCTTCTGCGGCGCCGCCATGTACCACAGCACGGTCAGGCCCATGAGCAGTACGAGGCCGAACAGCACGGCCTGTGGTCCACGGAGATAGGCGCCCGCGATCATCAATCCCCCGCACACCAGTCCGAGCAGGGTTGCCGGTTGGAGCCGCCGCTCGCGCAGCACCGCGTACAGCTCCGCCTGGCCCAGCAGGACGACGGCCATGACCAGCGCCGTGAACGGGCCCTTCCCGATGGCCAACAGCGCGATGACGGCGATGCCCAGCAACGCTCCGGAGACGAGGGCGGCGCGGAGGTCCCGGGCCGGTGCGGGCCCGGCCGTCGCCACCTCCTCGGTGATGATCGGCTCCGCCGCTTCCTGCCACGACGGGGCCTCGTGCTCGGGTGTGATCGGCGGGGCCTCTGCCTGAAGGTCCGCCAGAAGCTCTCGCTCCACCTGTTCGGGCTCGCGGATGCCTTCGGCGAAATGTTCCGCGGCGGCCTCCACCGCGGCGGGCTCCGGAGTCTCTTCCGCTACCGCCGGCGGAACGACGGCGCCTTCATCGGCCGGCGGCCGAACGGCCTCTTCGTCGATCAGCTCCGGCTCGCCTCCGGCCTCGGTGGCAGGGGGTTCCGTGGCGCTCTCGATCTCCTCGGGCGGGACGGTGGCCACGTCGTCCTCGATGTCGGCGAACAGCGCGGAATCCGGCTCCTCTCCGGTCGCTTCCGCGGCAGCGTCGGCGGGTTCGGCCTCCGTCGTGGTATCGGCGGCGGGTTCCCCGGGTTCGGGAGCCAGGAGCTCACCTTCGTCGGGCACGTCGATCTGCACGCTCCACTCATCGAGATCGGCCGGCTCGGCGCCGGTTTCTGCCGCGGGCTCGGTGGTCTCCGCTTCCGTCTCCGCCTCTCCTTCGGGGGGGGCCTCGGGGAGAAGCGGCTCTTCTTCCTCGGGCCAGTCCTCGTCGAGCGGAGCGAAGAACTGCTCCAGCTCGTCCGCGCCCTCGTCGTCCCCGCGCCGTTCCCGGTCCTTCGGCACTAAACCTCCATCAGCTCTTTCTCTTTGTGCTCCAGCAAGCCGTCGATCTGATGCACGTGTTGGTCGGTGAGCGTCTGGAGCTCCTTCTCCGAGCGAACGAGCTCGTCCTCGGAGATCTCGCCGTCTTTCTTGAGGCGCTCCAGCTCCTCCTTGATGTGGCGGCGAACGTTGCGCACAGCGACGCGGCCTTCCTCCCCTCGCTCCTTGACCAGCCGGATGAGCTCCTTCCGCCGCTCTTCGGTCAGCTGTGGGAACGACAGCCGGATCACGTTGCCGTCGTTCGACGGGGTGAGCCCCAGGTCCGACTGCATGATGGCCTTCTCCATGGCCGGCATCGCGTTGCGGTCGAACGGTTGGATCACCAGGAGGCGGGGCTCCGGAACCGAGAACGAGGCCAGCTGGTTCATCGGGGTCGGCGTTCCGTAATAGTCCACGGTCACCCGGTTGAGGATCGCGGGGCTGGCCCTCCCGGTGCGCACCCCGGCAAGCTCCTCCTTGGTGACCTCGATGGCCCGGTTCATCTTGTGCTCCGCGTCCTTGAGAGCGGATTCGGCACTCATCTCGCCCCGCCCATCCGTCGCGGGGGGTCCGCTGGCCGCAACGCCTCGCGACTTCCTCGCTCTGGGCCAGCTACCTCCCCGGAGCCCCCCGCGTGCACCAGGGTTCCGATCGGCTCGCCCTGCACGGCGCGCCGGATGTTCCCTTCCTCCCCGTAGTTGAACACGATGATGGGAAGCCCGTTGTCCATGCACAGTGAGATGGCGGTGGCGTCCATGACCTGCAGGCCGCGCTTGAGCACGTCGAGGTACTCCAGATCGTCGAACCGAACGGCGTCGGGGTTCGTGCGGGGGTCCGAGTCGTACACGCCGTCGACACCGGTTCCCTTGAGGATGGCTTCGGCATGGATCTCCAGCGCGATCTGTGCCGCCGTGGTGTCCGTGGAGAAGAACGGCCGGCCCAGTCCGGCACCGAAGATGACCACTCGCCCCTTCTCCAGATGCCGCATGGCCTTGCGCGGGATGTACGGCTCGGCGATCTGGGCCATGTTGATGGCCGTCTGCACCCGGGTCACCACGCCGATCTGCTCCAGGGCGTCCTGGAGGACCAGGGCGTTCATGACCGTGGCCAGCATCCCCACGTAGTCGGCCCGGGCCCGGTCCATCCCTTGAGCGTCACGGCCCCGGAAGATGTTCCCCCCGCCGACGACGACCGCCGGCTGGATCCCCAGGCTCAGGACCTCGGCAAGCTGGCGGGCCAGCAGGGCCACGGAATCCTGGTTGATCCCGAAGTCGTCGCCCGCGGCGAAGGCGTCGCCGGAGAGCTTCAGCAGCACGCGGCGGTAGGCGGGGCGGTCGGAGACGGAAGGAGTGACGGGCTGAGCGGCTTCCCCGGTTGCCGCGTCGCGCCCCAGGCTCACCGCGTCACTCCTCTTTCGCCCACCCTCATTCCCGGGCGGCGTCTTCGCCCCGCACGTAGCGCGTGAACCGGCGGACCTCGATCTTCTCGCCGACGCGGGCGCTGACCTCGGCCAGCCGCTCGCCGGCGGTCTGCTTGCCCTCCATGTCCTTGAAGAAGGGCTGGTCCACCAGGCAACGTTCCTTGTAGAAGGCCTCGAGCTTCCCCTCGACGATCTTGGGCAGCACCTTGTCCGGCTTCCCCTGGTCGCGGGCCTGGGCCTCGTAGATCTTTCGCTCCTGCTCGACGACTTCGGGCGGCACGTCGTCACGGGACACCCACCAGGGATCGGCCGCGGCCACCTGCATGGCCATGTCGCGGCCCAGGGCCCGGAACTCGTCGGTGTTGGCCACGAAGTCCGTCTCGCAGTTCACCTCGATGAGGACGCCGAGCTTGCCGCCCATGTGGATGTACGACTCGATAACGCCTTCCGACGCAACGCGGCCCGCGCGCTTGGCAGCCGCAGCGAGGCCGCGCTCCCGGAGGAGATCACGCGCTCGCTCGAGATCGCCGTCGGCTTCCTGGAGGGCACGCTTGCAATCCATCATGCCCGCTCCGGTCATCTCCCGAAGCTGCTTGACGAGCTCGGCGGATACGCTCATGACCGCGGTCGATTCTCCCACACCCCACTCGGCGACCCGGACACGCCGGGGTCTTCCGCAGGCGCGGAGGCTTCGGTGCGAGCGGTATCCGCCGTGGTGCCGGGCGCAGGCTCGGCGGCGATCTCCGGCTCCTCCGCGGCGATCTCGGGCTCTCCGGCAGGCTGCGGCTCGCTTCCGGCCTCGGTCTCGGTTTCGTCGGGGGGCGGCTCCGGAGCAGGTGGCGGCGTGGGCTCGGCAACGCCGGTCCGCTCGGCGAGGTCGCGGCCGGCGAGCGCCTGACCCTCGCGGATGGCATCGGCCACCACCGAAGTCACCAGGGTGATCGATCGGATGGCGTCGTCGTTGCCGGGGATCACGTAGTCGACCTCATCGGGATCGCAGTTGGTGTCCACGATGGCCACGATGGGGATCCCCAGCTTGCGGGCCTCGGTCACCGCGATCTGCTCCTTGCCGGTGT
>DASZKM010000189.1:0-1528 GCA_035947055.1 Actinomycetota bacterium | reverse complement strand
GTGGTCGCCGCGTACCTGGGAGGGGAGTCTCGTGGCGCTTCTTGAGGTCCGGAACCTGCGGACGGGCTACGGACAAGTCCCGGTGCTGCACGGCGTGGACCTGCGGGTGGACGAGGGTGAGACCGCGGTGCTGCTGGGCCTGAACGGGGCGGGGAAGACGACAACGATGATCACCATCGCCGGCATCCTCCGGCGGTGGGGCGGAGACATCCTCTACGACGGGAAGAAGCTGGGGGCCGAAGACGCCCGGACCCTGGTTGCACGCGGGTTGGTCCTGGTTCCCGAAGGTCGGCGAGTGTTCCCCGCGCTCTCGGTGCAGAACAACCTCCGCCTGGGAGCCTGGACCCACCGACGGGAGGGCAAGCTGTTCCGCAAGAACCTGGCCCGCTCCTTCGAGATCTTTCCGGTGCTGAAGGAGCGCCGCGGACAGCTGGCCGGGACGCTGTCGGGCGGCGAGCAGCAGATGCTGGCCATCGCGAGAGGCCTCATGGCCAACCCTCGCCTGCTGCTGGTCGACGAGGCGTCGCTGGGCCTGTCTCCCAAGCTGGCCCAGCAGGTGTTTCAGACCGTTCACCGCATCAACCAGGAAGGCGTCACGGTCCTGATGGTGGAACAGAACGCCGGGGTCCTGGAGATCGCCAGCCGGACCTACATCATGCAGAAGGGCCGGATCGAGTACGAGGGTAGCGGCGAGGAGATCTTGAAGAAGGGGGAACTGAGGAAAGCGTACCTCGGCGCCCCGGCGTAGCGGTCTATTCCTTCGGAGCGACGGGTTCCGTGGATGGAGCGGCCTCTGTCGATGCGGCCTCGGTGGTCCCCGTGGATCCAGCTTCCGCCGCGGGCTCCTTCGACGCACCCCGTCCCCGCTTCCGCGTGCTGGTCTTCTTGCCATCCTCGCCCGCGCCGGGCGGGTTGCACACGCGGCACGGGGACAGCCCCTGCAGACGGGCCACATCCACCGAGACCCGGTCGAGGTCGGCCTTTCCCTCGACCAAGCGGCATTCCGGGCGGTGATACGTGGACTTCCCCGCCACGACCTCACCCGCACCCGCGCTCCCCGGCGGCGCTGCGGCCTTGCTGATGACGGCACCGACCTGCTGGAGCTGCTCGCCCAGACGGATCCGCTCCCCCCGGAACTGGGACATGACCAGCAGACCAACGCCCAGGAGCACCAGGGCCAGCCCCCCAATCCCGCCGGAGACCAGGTACGGGAACTGGACGTCGACGAATGCCGTCTTGGCGGAGCCGTTCCATCCGAAGCCGATGGCCACGAATCCGGCCACGCAGAAGAACAGCCCCAGGATGCGCCCGTACCGGACCTGGCGGTCGTATCCCTTGCGATCGGGTACCTGGCTCACGCGTGCCTCCAGTGGCGCGGAACGGCGGCCATTCTACCGTGCCGACGCCGACGCTCCGCGGAAGGCCCGCCGAGGGCTACTCGTCGTCTTCGTCCGGGATCTTCTTCACCTCGCTGGCCACCACCTCCATGAGTGCCCGACCGCCTCCTTGCCCCCTGAAGAACCTGCGG